>NZ_JBFULJ010000143.1:0-7263 GCF_056400385.1 Priestia sp. P5_B4 | reverse complement strand
CAACAATATCACAAAATGCAGGGATATATGCTCCTCCAGCTGCTTTGTGGAAAGTAGGTTAAATAAGATTTGGCATAGGAAATAGCTTCTTCTTCAGAATAAGCTAACACATCTCCACATCCGCTAACGCTGCAGTGCATATGTGCTCCTCCCATTTCTTCTAGCGTAACCTTTTCTCCAATAACAGCTTCGGCCATACGCGGCGAACCTAAGTACATAGAAGCGTTTCCATCTACCATCACAACAATATCACAAAATGCAGGGATATATGCTCCTCCAGCTGCTGACGGACCGAAGAGCAAACAAATTTGAGGAATGACGCCGGAAAGTTTTACTTGATTGTGAAAGATCCGTCCAGCTCCTCGGCGGTTTGGAAACATATCTAATTGATCCGTAATACGCGCTCCTGCAGAATCCACTAGGTAGAGCAAAGGCACATGCAGTTTTTCTGCTACTTCTTGAATCCGAATAATTTTCTCTACTGTTCTGGCCCCCCAAGACCCTGCTTTTACAGTAGAGTCATTAGCCATTACACAAACCGTTTCACCGTTTACTTTCCCAATTGCAGTTACAACACCGTCTGCCGGCAATCCTTCAGCTTTATTATTTGCAAACATGCCGTCTTCTTCATATTTCCCGTCATCAAATAAAAGGGCTAAACGATCTCTTACAAAAAGCTTCTGTTGTGTTGCAAGTTTCTCTTTGTACTTCTCCGCGTTGCCACGCTCTACTTTTTGACGATTTTCATCATATTTTTTCTGAGATTCACCTGTATGTATCATGATATCTCTCCTTTATGAGTTATGAAATAGTCACCAAAACGTCGCCTTCGTTCACAAAATCCCCCACGGCTATATGGACAGTCTCTGCAATACCAGCTTGATCGCTTTCAATAGGAATTTCCATTTTCATAGATTCTAATACAACAACAACTTCTCCTTTGGCTACACTTGCACCTTGCTGAACAAACACATTAAATACCATGCCTGCCATTGTCGCTTTGATTTCACTCATTGTGGTGCTCCTCCTTTATTTAATACGGTTGATAATAACGATGTGTTATAGGTGCCTTTTTCATATAACTCTTCATTTAACAACTGCTTAAATAGAGGAATATTCGTTTTGATTCCCTCTACAACAGCTTCTGTAAAATATGATTTAGCTAGTTCAATTGCATTTGAACGCGTACGACCAGTAATAATAACTTTTGCAATCATTGGATCATAAAAAGGTGTAACCGCATTCATATCACTGTAGCCGCTGTCTACGCGCGCATAGGTTCGCTCCGGTAAGTGATAACCCGTAATTTTTCCCGGAGCCGGTAAAAAAGTAAACGGATCTTCTGCATAAATTCGAAATTCAATGGCATAGTTATTTGCTGCTATTTCCTCTTGCACACGTGGAAGCTTTTCTCCGCGCGCAGCTAAGATCTGCCACTTAACTAAATCGACCCCTGCAATTTGCTCGGTGATCGGATGCTCAACTTGCAGCCGTGTGTTCATTTCAAGAAAATAAAAATTTTCGTCTTCATCCACAATAAACTCCACCGTACCTGCATTATAATATCCGATTGCTTTAGCCGCTTGAACGGCTTGGTTTTGCATGGCTTGTCGCGTACTTTCTTTTAAAGAAAGCGCAGGGGCTTCTTCAATCACTTTTTGATTTCTTCTTTGTACGGAACAATCGCGTTCAAAAAGATGAACGACATTACCATGCTGATCTCCAAACACCTGTACTTCGATATGTTTTGCGTTTGTGATAAGCTTTTCAATAAACATTCCTTCTTGACCGAAATATGCTTTTGCTCTTGCTTTTGTGGAGGCATACACTTGTTTTACTGCTTCTTCGTTATCGCAGCGCACCATCCCAATTCCGCCGCCGCCTCCGCTTGCTTTTAACATAACGGGATATCCAATTAGTCTCGCTACTTTACAAGCCTCTTCAACTGACGTCACATCGCCTTCGCTGCCGGGGACAACAGGTACACCCGCTTCTTTCATCGCGGCACGAGCAGCAATTTTGTCGCCCATCATCGAAATGATTTTGGGAGAAGGACCGATAAAACAAAAACCTTCATCAATCGCTCTTTTAGCAAATGCACTATTTTCCGATAAAAATCCATACCCAGGATGAATGGCATCTACTTTTTCTTCATGACTAATTCGCAGCAATTCTTCTACATTCAAATATGACTTTTGCACAGGAGGCTCTCCAATTCGACGTGCTTTTGTAGCTGCTTGAACATAAGGAAGCTCTGCATCTGCATCGGAATAGACAGCCACCGTTTCAATGCCCATTTGTTTGCATGTATGAATAATACGAAGAGCAATTTCTCCTCGATTTGCAATCAGTATTTTTTTCACCTTTCTCTCCCCTTTCCTCAAATTTCTACTTTCCCCCATATAATTCTACAATAATTTTAAAACTCCTCTACAATTTTTGAAAACGCTTTCTATTTGAATCTCACTTTCCTTTTGCTTCCTTTCTAAAAAGTGATGCTTATAGTAATGTATTCTTCGTATTTAACTGAAAGAATTCATTTTTCCTCATGCGCATTAAATATTCATTCACCAATCATGAAAACAGAATATTTTGTATTTTTGTTATATAATATTAGATGAACGAACCAAGCCAGTTCGTTTGTCTAGCAAGGAGACATAACAAGGGGGATATGGGATGAATTACGAAGTGAAGCATTTAAAAATTAATTTTAAAACGCTAGAAGAGTTCAAGAAATTCAAAGAATATGGCATTCAAGAACTTTCAATGCTAGAAGAATTACATGCCAAAATTTCCGATAATGAAATAAATTCTCCGTTTTACGGTATTTATTTTGGAAATAGCTTAGTGGCTCGGATGAGTCTCTATAAGCGAAACAAACAGTACGATCAATATTTCGAGCCGCCTCAAACGTATATTGAAGTGTGGAAACTCGAAGTGCTCAGCGATTTTCAGCGCAAAGGATTGGGTCAAACGCTCGTTGAATACGCCAAATCCTTTCAATTACCTATCAAAACAAGCCCACGAGTAAAATCGAGTGATTTTTGGTCAAAAATGGGGTTCGTACCTGTAACATATGATATCGATCGTGATTTAGGAGAAAACCCTCTTATTTGGCTACCAAGCGGTGTAAGCGAACAAAAATAAACAGCTGATTTCCAGCTGTTTATTTTATATCTATGTGGTATATATGATCAACATGAAGTAGGGAGCATTCAAACTGTCGCTTTACTTTTGAACTTTTTCTAGATTTAAATTTTTATCCACTTGAAATTTCACTTTTCTACTTTTTTCATCCTCTTTTAATACAACCATTTTACGAGCCCTCTCCATAATTTCAATAAGAGCTTTATAGTCATCTTCCACAATTAACAAGTTGTTTTGCAAAGCTTTTTTTTCTTTTTCCAAAATCGTTACTTTCTCTTGTAAACGTTCAATCTTTTGCTGCAGTTCTTCATTAGCTTCGAGAAGCTCTGACGAGTGCCTTTGCCCTTGATCTACATTTTCTAAATATTTAATTACCTCATTAAGCGAAATATGTTTCTCTGCTTCCATATATGATAAGCGTGCAGGCTGCTCGTCATCTTTTGAAACAGTTCTTGCTTTTAATTCTTTTCTCTGTTTTTTCGCAAGATCAATACCAGTCTTGTATTGTTTGCGCACAAAAGAATTCCAGCGGAAGCCACAAGCTGCTGATGTTCGTGTAAGTTTCTTCCCCACTTCTTCAAATGCAGCTAGCTGAGTGCCACCTTCACGTATATGACGCAGTACAATTTCTGCGAGTAATAAATCTTCATCATGAGTCCATGCATCTTGACGAGAAGAAGTCATTTTTCTATCCCTCCTTATCCGTACTTATTAAATGAATATGCACCTACTAGATAAGATAGACTATTGTTCCTCTTCTCAATCAAGAAAATCTTTCATATACTTTGAAGCAAAATGGGAAACCCGTGATTCTTTCATCTTTCGCTTATTAACTATATTGCTATGGAAATGCAGTTCATAACTATGTTTTTTTAACGATGACCTTTTGAACTGCTTCTTCATGCTCAGGCGACTCCCACAATATCGAGCAGCGACGAATTTCTTGTTCCATCCGATTCCAAACCCGGCTTTGCTCCCATTTCTCAATAGCGATTTCTTTGTAAGCTTGCAATACCTGGGTCGGTTTATGAGTGATAGGGGCTAACCACTCCTCACACCTCATAGTTAGTTCTTTAAACGACGTGACATAGGAAAGAAATCCAATTTGCTTTGCTCGTTCTACTCCATACAGCTGAGCACTGTAGATCATTTCCATCGCTTCTTGATAACGCAGCTTTTCAAGAAGAATGGTTCCTCCTCCCCAGCCTGTTGTAATTCCTAAATTCCCTTGAATAAAGCCCATTTCGCTATGTGTTGCACTTATACGGAAGTCACATGCAATCGCAAGTTCACATCCTCCTCCAACCGATGTTCCATTCAAAAGGGCAACTGTGGGTTTTGGGAGTGTTAAAATCTCATAAAGAATTTTCCCCATTTTCGTTAACATTTGAGACGCCTCTTTCGAAGTCTTTAGCTCATGAAATATGCTTAAATCTCCTCCACTGCAAAATGCATCTGAACCAGCCCCTGTAATTACGAAAGCTTTTACTAACTGATCATGTTTCACATAATCTACAGCTTGCTGCAGTTCATTCATAACATCATAATCAATAGCATTACGCTTTTCAGGACGATTAATCACAAACGTAGCAATGCCTTGGCTTGTAGTAAACAGCTCGCTTTTTTTCATGCTTTTTCCTCCTTATAGACAAGGTATGAATCCTTTTACAACAGTAATTGTTTATTTAAAAAGAGTTCTTGTTCTATAAGAAAAATCCTTCTCTCCCAAAGGGTAGAGAAGGAAAAAAGGCAAAAAAAATAAAAGACCCTTTAAGAGGGTCTTTTATTTAAATAAGCAATTATTTGCTTACTACGTCATTTCCTTTGTAAGTACCACAAGCTTTACATACGCGGTGTGATAGTTTCATTTCACCACAATTTGGGCACTCTACCATACCAGGAACTTGTAATTTAAAGTGCGTACGACGCGTTCTTTTCTTCATTTTAGATGTTCTTCTAAAAGGTACAGCCATTATTCCCACCTCCTTAAAAGAATTTTAAAATCATATGAAGGCCCGAAAGCCGGATCTTCGCATTTTTATTTCTTTTTGTCTTTAAAGAAATTTTCGAGTACGGCTAAGCGGGGATCTACTTTTTCCTGCTTTTCTTCTTCGGTAACAACTTCCCAGTCTTTTCCTGACTGTGGAGCTGCTCCTGCCGCTTGCTGATTTTCACTAAATACCTGCAGAGGAATTTCAACAATAATTAACTCTTGAATCAAAGGTTGTAAATCAACCGTTTCTCCCTCTACAATGCGTACTTCAGCATCTTCTTCATAATCAGCATTCACATTCAATAAAAACGTTTCAGTTGCGTTAATTTCAAACGGATACGGAACGTCAACTAATGTACGAGCACAAGGCAACGTCATTTTTCCTGAAATTTTAAGGTGAAACGTTACTTTCGAAGAGCTAATGTCGGCTCTTCCTTTCACGTTTACATCTGACATTCTACGAATTTGAGGATCAGCATTCATAAACTCTTTGCCGTCAATCACTTCGTCAAATGTTAGACCTTTATTTTGCAACTGATACAATTGATGTATTGTCCATTTCATTGTTAATCACCTCAAGGCAACAAAGGTTATTATAGCTTTCACAAGATTATTTGTCAATATTTTTTCTTTACACTATAATGTACTTAAATATGCTTTTTTGTAAAAATTTCTTACTTTCATAAAAAAATGTTTTTAAAACAAAGAGCTAGACTAAAAATAATAAATTAAAAGGAGACATTATGCAAGCAGTTGGAATAATTGTCGAATATAATCCTTTTCATAACGGACACGCTTATCATTTGCAGCAAGCGAAACAACAAACCGGAGCAGATTGTGTGATTGCTGTGATGAGCGGGCACTTTTTGCAGCGCGGAGAGCCTGCTCTTGTATCAAAATGGTCCCGCACAAGAATGGCTTTAGCGGCTGGTGCAGACTTAGTCGTTGAATTACCCTATGCTTTTTCTACTCAAAAAGCTGAAACATTCGCAGGCGGCGCTATTTCTATTTTAGAATCCCTTCGCGCTGACTTTGTATGCTTTGGCAGCGAAAATGGCAATATTGACTCATTTACCCGCACCGCTGATTTGCTCGAAGCTCATGAATCAGAACTATCCGCTTTAATTCAACAAGAGATGAAAAAAGGGAACAGTTATCCAAAAGCAGCTTCCAATGCTTTCTTACAGCTTTTCACGGAGGCTCCTATTGATCTATCTCAGCCAAATAATGTGCTTGGAATGAGCTATGTAGCTGCCATTAAAAAACAGCATGCATCTATTAAACCATATACAATCACTCGAATTCAATCACATTATCACGATGATTCCCTGTCTTCCTCTTTTATTTCAAGTGCTACAAGCATACGTAAAGCTATTTTTGACAGCAGCAGCCATGGGGACCTGAGCAAGCACATGCCAGTTAGTACAGCAAATGAATTAGCAGCTTACAAGCAAGCACACGGACAGTTACATCATTGGGAGCATTATTTCCCATTTTTGAAATACAAATTATTAACTACTCCGCTTTATGACTTACAGCGTATTTATGAAATAGAAGAAGGTATTGAACATCGGCTCCTATCTTATATTTCTTCAGCTACTTCATTTGAAGATTTTTTAACAAATGTTAAAACGAAGCGATATACGAGAACCCGTTTACAGCGCATGTGCGTTCACCTTTTAACCAATACAACAAAAAGTGAGATGCAACAAGCTGATCCTTATATTCGCTTATTGGGAATGTCAAAGACAGGACAAGGCTATTTAAAAACGATTAAGAAAAAGCTGTCCCTTCCTATTGTATCCACTGTATCGCAATGTAAACTAAAAGAAATTGATACCGATATTAAAGCGACACATGTTTATAGTATGCCGTTTCAAGAGCCTCTGCGCTCTCAATTTATGAAACAAGAATACACGCAGCCTCCTATCATTTGGCCATAAAAAAATCGTCTGCAACAGACGATTTTTTTATGGTTTCAGCTTTTCCAAATACGTTACGGCGTCCGAAAATGAATCTACGGGTACAATTTTCATATCACTGTCTATTTTTTTAGCTGTCTTCACTGCTTCTCGGTAGTTAGAGCTCGCAGCCCCTTTTTCATTTGGTGCAAAGAAAATCTC
>NZ_JBFULJ010000142.1:0-7307 GCF_056400385.1 Priestia sp. P5_B4 | reverse complement strand
ATTCATTTCCTGTACCGCCCATTTTTAAAACCCTATAATTATAACCTATCTGCTTCATTCCAAAATGACTTAAAATTTGAGGGATAACCGCTTCTTCTGTTTCTCCTTCCACAAACAAAACTTTATCTGATAAAGCAAAGTCACTATTGCTTACTCCTATATTATTAAGTACTTCTTGAATGTTCACCAACTCCGTAAATCTACTCGACCCGTCCTCTTTATCAACCAGAAAAATATTTTTTTCAAACGAATAATTAATCAGAATTGGTGAGTGAGTAGTTAACAAGTATTGATGATGATTAGTTTCATCTATGATATCGTAAATTGCTTTTTCTGCCGATGGATGTAAAAAGACATGTGGTTCATCGAATAATACTACACTATTCTTCTGAGTAAAAAGTACACATAAAAGTAAAAGTACATGTGTAAAACCACTTCCACAATTATGTAAGGGTATTGCTTTTTCTTGTCCATCAAATTTCAAGCTAATATAAGTTATACCATGTCCATCTATAGGGGTACCAATAGCTGTTACATCATTAAAAATTTTTTTAAAAACACTTGTTATTTGGTCAAAAAGCAATTCTTCATTGTTATGCAAAGTGTATAAAAAAGCATTTAGGTTGTTACCATCTATGCTTAGCCTATTACTTAGTTCTGTGGATTGTTCCTTTGGAACATGCCTAGTTCCATTAATAAAAACTATTGATTTATTTAGTAAAGATAAAAGGCTACTTATGAATTGCGGTCTACCGCTAAAAGTTACTCCGCCGCCATTCAAATTACTAAAGCTATAGGAGGGGTGACCCTTTGTTATATTTTTATAAATTGTTTTATATTCCTCATTATAACTACCGATAAAGACCTGAACCTCATCTATACAAGAAGCATTAGCTGAATTACTATAGGATACCTTTACTTTTAATCTATCCATTCCATAAATTGAATATTGTTGTTCCATACGATTATTGAGAAATTTCGATTCTTCTTCATTAATAAATATCTCTAATTCAATACATGTGTCAGCTATTAATGAACCTGAGAATTCATCAATTAATTCACTATTAGAGATATTATATATCGCCTCTATTAAAGCCGTCTTTCCAGTATTATTCTTACCTGCAAAAATGTTTATTCTGTCATTTAATTTAAGCCTGCCAGTTTCCTTTATACTTTTATAATTCATTAAGTTAACACTCAATATTTTCATATTCACACATTCTTTCTAAATATTAGTAAATACATTATACATAATTTTTAGAATATTAATCCATAAAAAAAAGACCCTGTACAGAAAGAATTAACTAACTGTTCAGGGTAACCTCATAGATATGGAATTTTACCAATTAATGCTTCATTTACTACCTCATTTTCAATCACTAAATTATCAAGGCTTACAGGCACATTCTCTGTTAGTAATGTGAGAGAATCCGTCATTGTTCCTTTATAAGTAAAGTTGTAACTCTCAAAAGTTTCTTTTAATAAACGTTCTGTCTCCAATACGTTCTTATACTCATATCCGATAGACTGCACGCTTTTCAAATAAGCTTGCTTTTGCTTTTGTATTTTAACAGATTTCATTTTGATTTCTTCAGCTAATGATTCCGTGTACTTTTCTTTTAAATTATCAATTTCAGAAACAATTCTAATTACACTATCTTGTTTGTATTGAATGACTTGATTCAGCCGTTCAGTAATCTTGTTTAAAGAGTTTTCAAGTGGTAAAACTTCTTGGTGCTGTTTTTCAAGTTCTTCTTCTGATAATAAACCTTGTTGATGCTTAATATTCATCTGAAGTAACTTTTGATAAGCCTGTTCATACTTCCATAGTGCCTTATTATGTAATTTCTGTATCTCCGCTATTTTCTCATCATAGGCTTTCGTAACTTGCCCTAGTTCCATCTTTAATAGTTCAACTCTCTTTATAACCTTATTAACTTTTCTTTCCTTTACTTTTCTAACTTTCTTATATTTTTTAAAGAATCCTGCTAGTGATTCTGTCACCTTCTTAAACAAGTTTTGCTTCATTACAAATCCTCCTAAAATTAAAAATGCTGGCACCAATTAAAGCACCAGCGAATAATTTCTGTTATTTAATTGCTTCTAATATCATTGTGCTATAGGTTCCTCTGTTAAATGCTTGAGTAACTTCTTCTCTAGTTACGTCGATTCCAGGTGTTCTACTATAAGTATCTTCAAAAAATCTATTTGCTGTAGCAAATCCAGCAGTATGATTATAAGCTAATAACCCTAAATCAACTTTTAAATCTCCTATTTTGCGATTAAACTTGTAAGTAGCAGTCATTTCTTTTTGTGCTTCATGCATGAACTTTAGATAATCAACTTTTGCTTGAAAAATACGTTTACGATGAACTGCAATATTACGGTTATCTTCTTTACGATAATCATCTTCAATTTCTTTCACTTGCTGGTATAGCTTATATAGTTCTTTTTTCTTCAGATCTTCCATATCAGCACTTTTACCTTCAGCTACTGCAAGGAGTTTCTTTTTATTATCTAGTTTATTCTTTGCTTCCTGATAGGTTTCAAGAACAATTTGGTCAAGAACATACATTGTATATAACTCTTGCACCTCTTTTTCTTCTTCTTGAATTTCTTGTTTCAACATTTTAGCTTCACCTAGTGCCTTTTGTAATGCAATTTCAAACTTGTCTTTCACTTCCTCTACTTTCTTAAACAGTTCTTCCATTTGTTGCACTGCTGTTTGCTTTTCTTTAGCCTTCGCCATTATTCAACACCTCCATTTACTTTAATAAATAAATCCTGTACAACCTTTGAGAGTAGATCAACTTTCTCTTCAACAGAGAGGTTTTCAACGTCTTTTTCATCTACAGTTTGTTGATCTGCTTCTGTATCAGCCTTCAGTTCTTCAGAACCTTTAGTTTCAACATTCCCTTTCTGTTCTTCCTGTTCTCGTAATTCGTTATATCCAGTAATTAAATTTAATAATGGATTCGCCATTATAAATCACCCTTTCAAATTGTGTAGTTTAATCAATTAATCAAAAATTGAACTTTTCATCTAGTTCACGTTCTTCTTCAGATGTAAGAGGTTTAGTTAATTTTGTAATCAAGTACGCCTTCTTTTCTTCTAAAGTTGTTTCAGGTCTGTTATTYACAGAAGCAACGCCTTTGTTTAGCCCTAGCTTTTCTGCTTGCATTCTTGCCTCTGCTTCAAATACATAGCTGAATGTTTCCATGAAAATCTTTAATTCATTGGCTGATACTTTTTCCTTATCAGCTAAACCCATAATTTTAGATTTCATCTTTCTAACAGCCTGTAATTCATCCTCAGGCAGCAATACATCTGATAGATTATTGATATAATCGTTATATTCAGGACTATCCGTCCATTTATACCATGTCTTTGTACTAATACTATTCTTCTTGCAAAAATCATTAATTGTAAAACCTTCCTGTAAACGTTCAGATACATAAGCCTTTGCCAGTGCAACTTGTCTTGGATTGATACTACCTGGAACTTCTACATCATGAATCGTTTTTTCTTCACACATCTTCTTCACCTTTTCTTTATTAAATTGAAATAGCTTCCGTTTTATAATGTTTAGTTTTTGATTGCCATTGGTTAATGACTGCCTGTGTGTAAAAGGTATATAAATCTGTATCTAACATTTTTTGAATGAGTTTCTTACACGCTTTTTGGTTAACTCGTTGCTTATTTAATTCTCTTTCCAGTGTTTTCATATCGACAAGTAATCTTGATTTATATTTCTTTGCACGTTTTTCGTAAGATGAATAATGCATTTTGTAGCCTTCGCTTGTATATTTCACTTCAAACAAAAATGCTGTATTTTTAAGACCCTGAATGGTCTCTGCAATCATCACATGGATAATTACCCTATTTTCTTTTAGACTTCCGTTTTCAATCATTGTTTTGATGTACTTTAAATTTTGTTTTATATTATCTGCATTCATTAAAGACCTTCCTTTCTAGTTACATGTTTTAATTTCCGGCTTTTAATTACTTCGTAAATTAGAGATAAATCTGATTCACTCCATCCTTTCAAATAAAAAATTTCATTTAATTGCCTAACTAAGGCAGGTGTAATAGTTCGTTCACCGGCTTCAATTCTTGAAATTAAACTTCTATCTACCCTTAACTTCTCAGCTAATTCGTTTTGTGTTAAATCTGTTAGCAATCGAATAAATTTAACTGACTCACTGGTTAACACTTCACCTTTTCACCCCTTTACATGGACAGTGTTAATATTTCAGTCACATTATGTGACTTTTAAACAAAAATAAAAAGGCACCGTTTAATTATCAGTGCCAAATTGTTAACTACCTTCCTATATATATAGTGTTTGAGGGACAGTAAAAGTAAGACAAACACTAAAATTTATACCTTGTTTATAAAAAAAAGACTACTGAAATTAATCAGTAGCCTAAATTATTAGTTCGCTTATTTCAATTTAATTGTTTCATAGTTACCACCGGAGAAACCGAACCCACTAGCAACCTGCAATTTGTATTCTTTAACGTCAGCCGGAATTTCAAAGACAACTTTTCCTTCTTTACTCATGTTCGGATTGATTTGTTCAAGGAAGAAACCAAGTCCATCTTCATTAACATAAGTATCAAGTTCAGCATCAGGATTATATTCAGTACCATCATCGGTTTTAATTCGTAGCATTGAAGAATCCATTGTTCTAGCTTTCTTTTCATGGTTAGTAACCTTTAAATCAACGACAACATATTTACCATCAGTTGTTTTATTTCCTAATACAGAAGATAATTCTGTTTTTTCTTCAACAGATACAACGTTGTAACCAAGATTTTTCACTTTCACATCTTGACCAACTGTATATTCTTTCTTTTGTTCTTGTTTTTTACTAGATGAATCAGTTCCACTTGTTTTATCAGATGAATCATCGCCACCACTTGCTACTATACTTATAACAACAATAATTGCAATAAGGCCGATAAATCCCAAACAGCCCATCTTGAAAAATTTCTTCATTGTATGATATTCCTCCTAATAATATGTAATTTAAACACCTATGTAATAGTGACATATAGACTAGTACATTTCAACCCTAAATAAACCTTGAAATCACCATATGCAGTAATCATTTCCTGTAATAAGGCATTTTAAGCATGTTAAGTTTGGAATGCATATTTTTGGAATACCCAGTTTGAGGGACAATGCCCCCTATCCACCCTTTACCCCCTTCCAAGATTTTCTACACATTTCATTTTGAATATTAATTTTCAATTGCAGAATCAGATACATTCATCACAATCAATCTTTATATTTTTATTTTCTTTTTGTTTCTTATAATTAATTGTGTTTTAGAAACACGAAACTTTTTATAATTAGTTTGTGAATTGAATCACAATTAAATGTGTTGTTATATCAATGACTTTAGTTTGTTAAAGTATATTATAATCGTGTAATAGTTTCGTGTTCCGTAATGGAATATGAAACACAGTAAAATCTTATAGAAAAATAAATAAAAACGACTGCTAAACACAATCGTCTCAAAGTTTCTCTTTCTTTTCTCTTTCTCGTCTTTCTATAAACTTAGCTATAATGATTAACAGAAACATAAACACTAGTCCTAGAAGAATCAGCATAATAGCCCCATTACCTTCACCGAATAGTTTCACGCCTATTTCACCTAAAAAAGTTAGGAACCCAAGGGGAATAGACAATAAATAAAACCAAATCGGTGAGGTAAGAAAAAGAAAAAATAATACAATCCACACTCCACAACCCCAATCATTACCTTTTAAATAATAATACTTACCCATCTGTTTACCACCTTTTTACTGATATACAAATTATACTATTTGTTTATTGTATATAGTCCGATGTTTTAACATTTATAATAGGTGATACTACTTCATTTCTTGTATATGGATGATAACTATATACACATATTGCTTCCGATAAGATAGATTATGTAAACTAACAACCCAGATAAAGTACTGATATATCAACGTTTATAGCCTTTTAACGTGAAAAGTACTTCTTTAATTTATACGCTATTTCATTCACACCAAGAATATGTAGATATATCAAGCATTCTAGCCGTTCTCTTCTCTTAGCAAATTATCTCGGAACAAAGTTGTATTAATGCAAAATGTATAAAATGAGAACTTAAAAAACACTGATCTCCTCCTTATTAAAGCATGAAAATAACTGGCTTTTCATTTTCTTTTCCATCCATCAGGTTCAATTCATGGACTTTTTAGCCTAAGTGACTACTCAAAACCAACTCTACTTGTTCACATTTTCGTCACATTTATCAACATAATGAATACAGTTATCCACAATACTGAGTTCCTTTATATAATTCCTGTAACAGATAACCGGTATAAAGTTCAAAACCTCCTTGTCGGGTAAACCACCCTCCAAGCATTTATTAAATAGAATAGTTATTTGCTTTAACTCTGACATATTAGCCTTTGTCAGCATTCCTTTCGAATTAATGTTCTTGTATAGGCTGGTGTGGTTTTCACCAGCTACGTTAGTAAAGCCTTACGATTAATTAACATATCTCCAAACATCTCCTTTTGATATATTCTCTTTTAAGGGCATACTCTCTCAGCCCTTGATACAACAGGGTTCTTGAATAGTTTCTGCACTTTTGCTGTGCAAAACTTTTAGCTAGGTGTATGTGTATTAGGTTATTAGAATGTATTTAAATAAGTTTGTAAAAAAGATGTCTGCTTTTACCTTATTTGTTGTTGATGGGTTGTAAGAGTAAATAACAATCCCGAATAAAAAAGAAAGGTGAAAGTAATGGCAGAAATAAAAAATACAGATATAACTATAGTTGATAGCATAATGGGTTCTGGAAAGACTAGCTGGGCAATTCAGCATATGGAAGAGGTTGATAAGGAATACCATTTTATTTATATCACACCGTTCCTATCAGAAGTAGAACGTGTAAAAACTTCAGTAAGTAGTAGAAGCTTTAAAGAACCCTTGAATAGAGGGAAAGGAAAGCTGGACAGCTTGAAAAAATTGATATTGGATGAACATGATATAGTGAGTACGCATGCTTTGTTTCAGAATGCTGATGAAGAAGTAATTGAACTCTTAAAGGTTAGCAACTACAAATTGATTCTTGACGAAGTGATGAATGTTGTAGAAGAATTTCCATTAAATAAAGATGATTTTAAACTGCTTTTGGATAGTAATATGGTTTTTATTGATGAAACTACTGGGATTATACATTGGAATGAATCAAGCAGCTATCAAAACACCAAATACAATGAGATAAAAGTTCTTTCAAAAAGTGAGAACCTCATCTATTT
>NZ_JBFULJ010000141.1:0-7322 GCF_056400385.1 Priestia sp. P5_B4 | reverse complement strand
ATTTTATAGGTGGAGGGAAAGAGTTGGTTACAAGCACAAGTGAAAAATACGATAAAATCTTACAGGCAGCGATTGAAGTTATATCTGAAAAGGGGCTTGATAAAACGTCAATTTCAGACATTGTAAAGCGTGCAGGCGTAGCTCAAGGAACTTTTTATCTTTATTTTAGATCCAAAAATGCCCTTGTTCCTGCTATTGCAGAAAACTTACTTTCTTTGTCGCTTGAAAAAATTAAAGAAAGAGCTAAAGCAGCAACAAATTTTTTAAGTACATTAGAGGTAATGATTGACGAAACGTATAAAACAACAGATGAATATAGAGATGTTCTTGTTTTATGCTATTCGGGGCTTGCTTTTGACTATTCATTAGAAACATGGGAAGCTATTTATTTACCTTATTACAACTGGTTTGAAGAGGTATTAAATGAGGCTGTAAAAAAAGAAGAAGTCATCAAGCAGCTTAACGTTAAATGGACAGCTAAAACGATGATCAATTTGATTGAAAATGCTGCTGAACTTTTTTATATCGGGCGAGAGCAAGATGTCACACTTGAGCAATCGAAGGAAGAACTTTTTCAATTCTTAAAGCGTTCTCTTGTGCCATCCGTGTAATATTAGCGCTGCTGGTATTACACCTATCAAAATGACTGACATTCATTCAAAATATATAATCAATTATCAGAATTATAAGTTTTTAAAAGTTTAAAATGACTGACAATCAGTCGTTATTTAATAAGGAGGTATCTTATGGATCGTACAGCCGTTAAAACGTTAACTTTGAATATGTACATAAACGGAGAGTGGAAAAAAGCAGAGAAGCAGCGTCCTACTGTTAATCCAGCTACAGGTGAAGTGATTGGATATGCTGCAGAAGGCAGCATAGAAGATATGAAAACAGCGATTGGAGCAGCACGAGAAGCCTTTGACAGCGGAATTTGGTCTGAGACTTCTGCATCTGAAAGAGCAGCTATCTTATTTAAAATTGCCGATAAGCTTGAAGAAGCGAAAGAAGAATTAGCAGCGCTAGAAACAATGGATAACGGAAAGCCCTATCGCGAAGCTGAGGCTGATGTGGAAGATGCAGCTGCTTGTTTTAGGTATTACGCTGGATTAATTACAAAGCCAGACGGTCAAACGTACAGTGTTCCGGCACCTATGCAAGCAATGGTTATAAAAGAACCAATTGGGGTGTGCGGACTGATTGTACCTTGGAATTATCCGCTGTTGATGAGCGTGTGGAAAATTGCACCTGCTTTAGCTGCAGGAAATACGATTGTATTTAAACCTTCTGAAGTGACACCGGTTACTCCTACAAAACTTTTTGAGATTTTAGAAAGCGTAGGATTGCCAAAAGGAGTAGCAAACCTTGTTATGGGAGCCGGAGATACTGTGGGAAATACGCTTATTCAAGATAAGCGTGTTGATAAGATTTCCTTTACAGGAGGAACGGTAACTGGAAAACACATTATGCGTCAAGCAGCAGAGAATGTAACGAAAGTCTCTTTAGAACTTGGAGGAAAGTCACCGAACATTATATTTGCTGACGCTGATTTTGAAACAGCTGTAGATTATGCCTTATTTGGAATTTTTGCAGGGAGCGGCCAAATTTGCGCTGCAGGTTCTCGTATTTTAGTAGAAGAAAGCATCGCTGAGAGATTTATCGAACGTTTTGCAGAGCGTGCTCAAAAAATTAAAGTAGGAAATGGAATGGATCAAGAGATTGAAATGGGCCCTCTTGTAAGTGAAGAACATATGAAAAAAGTATTAAAGTACATCGAAATTGGAAAGCAAGAAGGCGCCCGCCTTGTATGCGGAGGCAATCGAATCACTAGCAGTGGATTGGAAAAAGGATTCTTTGTAGAACCTACGGTTTTTAGTAACGTTACGTCAAATATGAAAATTGTGCAAGATGAAATCTTTGGACCCGTTGTCGTTATTCAAACGTTTAAAGACGAAAAAGAAGCTATTAAGCTTGCAAATGATACGGAATATGGTTTGGCAGGCAGTGTGTTTACAAACGACGGCGCAAAAGCTCTTCGGGTGATTAAAAAGCTGCGTGCGGGCATCACTTGGGTAAACGCATATCATTTTACATTTAACGAAGCGCCTTGGGGCGGATATAAGCAGAGCGGAATTGGTCGAGGACTGGGCACGTTTGGATTGGAAGAATTTCAAGAAGTAAAACAAATTAATATTAATTTACAAGTAGAGCCAATCGGCTGGTTTAAAAATTAAAAAGTAGAGAAGGAGCGATATAAAAATGAATACAGTGACGAAAAATCAAGAGGTAAACAAAGCATATGGTGAAGTAAACGAATATATCAACAAAGTATTGGGGCTTATTGAAAAAAGCCAAGTGTCAGCTGAAGAAGCACAGTGGATTACGAAAGAAACAGTAGACGGATTTCGTGAGCATGTCAACCCAGGCTTTTTAGAATATCGCAAAACAGTAACGGTGGATACGCAGTTTGCAGCTGTTGAATGGTCAGATGAAGGCTCTTGTTTTACGGATGTAAACGGTAAAAAATACATTGATTGTTTGGGCGGATTTGGAATTTATAACGTGGGGCACCGCCATCCTAAAGTAGTCAAAGCTGTTCAAGATCAGCTTCAGCGTCAAGCGCTCCATAGCCAAGACTTATTAGATCCACTTCGTGCGATGCTTGCGAAAATTTTAGCAGATATTACACCGGGTGATTTGAAGTATTCCTTTTTCACAAACAGCGGAACAGAAAGTGTAGAAGCCGCTTTAAAATTAGCGAAAATGTATAGTGATCGAACAACGTTTATTTCCACAACACGTTCTTTTCACGGAAAAAGTCTAGGTTCTTTATCAGGTACGGCAAAAGGAATGTTCCGTAAACCATTTCTGCCGTTAATTCCAGGTTTCCGTCACGTGCCGTTTGGTGATATTGACATGATGCGTAAAACATTTGAAACGTGCGCGCTTGTAGGGGAAGATGTGGCAGCTGTTTTATTAGAACCGATTCAAGGAGAAGGTGGCATTATTCTTCCTCCTGAAAATTATTTAAAAGAAGTGCGTGCACTATGTGATGAGTACGACGCTATCTTAATTTTTGATGAAGTTCAAACAGGTATGGGACGTACCGGTGAAATGTTTGCATCAGAACTATATGATGTTGTACCCGATATTTTATGTCTTGCTAAAGCGTTTGGAGGAGGAGTTATGCCTGCTGGGGCAGTCGTAGCAAAAGAAAAAGTGTTTTCAAGCTTCTTTGATAATCCTTTTATGCACACAACAACGTTTGGAGGCAACCCGCTTGCCTGCGCAGCCGCTATTGCAACCATTAACGTGTTGATTGAAGAACAGCTGCCAAACCGTGCAAAAGAGCTGGGAGAATATTTCCTTGCTGGTTTAAAGAAAGCCGCTGAAAAACATGGAGATAAAGTACTTGAAATCAGAGGGCAAGGTTTAATGATTGGAATTGAGTTTCACCAAGATGAAATTGGCTACGCGCTTTCTAAAGGTATGTTTGATGAAGGGATTCTAGTAGCCGGGACGCTTGTAAACTCTAAAACAATTCGTATTGAGCCGCCGTTGACTATTTCAGCGGAAGAAGTAGATCAAGTCATTTCTACATTTGAAAAAGTATTAAATGAGCTGAACCACCAATAAATGTAACAAGGAGCAACGAATATGAGTCGGCAAACGTTTCTTATTCCCGTATTGCTTTCAATGATTTTAGTAGTGGAAATGCCTAGCGACTAACTGAAATCATTGAAACGGAGGAGTAAATTATGAAATATCCATTGTCCCCAGATGTCAAACCAGAATTTTGTACAACGGGCTCATTTATGAGGCTGCCAGCGGAAAGAGAAAATGCAAAAGTAGGGCTAGTAGGGATGCCGTTTGATACGGCAGCATCTTTCAGAGTAGGTGCGCGCTTTGCACCTCAGGCAATTCGGCAAGCTTCCATGACGCTGTTTCCTTATCATCCGGTACACGACGTATATCCATTCGATGATACAAATGCTATCGATATTGGTGATGTGCCCGTGATTCCGCATAATATTCACAGAAGCTATGAATTAATGGAAGAAGCGGTAGGCACTCTTATGGATAGAGGAATTGTTCCAATTGGAATTGGAGGAGATCATTCGATTACCTTGGCAAGCCTTCGTGCTGCTGCTAAAAGATATG
Source organism: Priestia sp. P5_B4 (assembly GCF_056400385.1). NCBI lineage: Bacteria > Bacillati > Bacillota > Bacilli > Caryophanales > Bacillaceae > Priestia > Priestia sp. P5_B4. The sequence continues at coordinate 3,161 of NZ_JBFULJ010000141.1, read as the reverse complement.
GTCCAGTAGCTATGATTCATTTTGATTCTCATACAGACACGTGGGATACGTATTACGATGAAAAATATTGGCACGGATCTCCTTTTATACGCGCATATGAAGAAGGGCTAGTAGATCCAAAGAAGGTCTTTCAAATTGGTATCAGAGGAACATTAAATCATCCGGGAGATGTTCAAGAAAGCAAAGGCCTCGGTTATCATGTAGTAACGGCCGGGGAGCTTGAACATCAAGGATTTTCAGTGATTTTAGAGCAAATGAAGACAGCGATTGGAGATACTCCGTGCTTTTTAACGTTTGATATTGATTTTGTTGATCCTTCTTGTGCACCAGGAACAGGAACGCTTGAAGTAGGCGGATTCAGCAGCAGAGAAACGCTGAAAATGATCCGTTCTCTGGCGGAATTTAACTATGTTGGATTTGACCTGGTGGAAGTGCTGCCTTCTTATGATCCAACTCAGATAACCTCGTTGCTTGCAGCTACAATCATTCATGATTTTGCTAGTTTAGTTGCAGTGAAAACGAAAAGAGAGTCATTGGATACGATGATTGAATAACGGCTTGTAAGCAGAAATCCCTCTTATTCAGAGGGTATTTCTGCGTTGATATAGCAGGAGATTAGGAACATATAGCTATTTAAAATAAAGCGCTTTCATAATATGATAAAAGAAAAAGATAGGTTGTTAGCAACCCTTACCAACTTAAAGAAATAAATTATATATTTGCTATAGTAAATGTAACTACTCTTTATATAAAAATGAATGAAAGTCATTCATTTTTATATAAAGAAATTAAATACAGGCATTTATGGATTTAATTGTCAGAATGTTCTTAATAAATAGAAGGGGGAAGATAAATGAAACATGAAACAGTAACATTAAAAAGGTCGTTGAAATTATGGCAGATTGTATTAATGGGGATCGGATATATGACTCCGATGGTAGTGTTTGATACGTTTGGGATTGCGTCTGATATGACGAATGGACACGTTCCTACGTCTTATATCATAGCCCTTGTCGGGATGCTTCTCACGGCAGTAAGCTATAAAAAGATGATTCAAGTGTTTCCAAATGCAGGGTCAGCTTATACATATACGCAAAAGACAATCAATCCACATTTAGGATTCTTAGTTGGCTGGTCTGCACTAATGGATTATCTCTTTTTACCGATGGTTAACGCACTTATTTTTCAAATTTATTTATCATCTATTTTTCCTTCGGTACCATCGTGGGTTTGGGTTGTCAGCTTCGTCATTATCGTTACGCTGCTAAATTTACGAAGCGTTAATTTCACCGCCAATTTCAATACGTTTCTTGTTATATTTCAAATGACGATTTTAGTATTGTTTGTTGCTGTTTCAATCAAAGCCTTGCTAGGAGGAATGGGGGAAGGTACTCTTTTTTCTATGAAGCCTTTCTTTAATCAGAACATGACGTCATCAGGGCTAATAGCGGGAGCCACACTTATGTGTTTTTCCTATTTAGGATTTGATGCAGTGGCTATGTTATCAGAAGAAACGCCTAATCCTAAAAAAACGATTCCGCAAGCTATTTTTTTAGTTGCGTTAATCGGAGGAGTCATGTTTACCGTGACATCTTATTTTATTCAAGCGGTTTTTCCAACGTTAGAAGGATTCAAGCATCCAGACGCTGCGGCTCCTGAAATTGCTATGTATGTGAGCGGTACGCTGTTTCAAATTGTCTTTTTAGCTGGAGGAATTGCAGGAACATTATCATCAGGCATGTCATCGCATGCAAGCGTTTCGCGTTTATTATACGTAATGGGACGCGATCGAATTTTACCTCAGTCATTTTTTGGTTATGTTCATCCTAAGCTGCGCACCCCTTCGAGAAATATTGTATTAGTCGGAGTTGTATCAGCAAGTGCCATTTTCTTCAGTCTGGCAACAGCTACGTCATTTATTAACTTTGGAGCACTCATTGCGTTTTCTTTTGTYAATATTTCGGTTATTGCGCACTATGCTGTTCATCAAAAGCAGCACCGGTCGGCTAAGGGATTTTGGTCATACATTGTTATGCCACTATTAGGAGCAGCAGCGATTGGCGTTTTATGGCTTAACTTGGAGCGCAACTCCTTTTTACTTGGTATTGGCTGGGGGATTGCTGGTTTGGTTTATTTAGCGTATGCAACGAAAGGTTTTAGAAGGCAGCTGTCTTCCATTGAGTTTAAGGAAACAGAAGAAATGTCACCTTTGATGAAAGTCGGAGAAAAGTAAGGATAGAAACTACCTGTTTAAGCCTATCTTATTAAGGAAGCCACATTTATGGATTACGCATTTTGAACGTGTTACTATGTAAGAACGATAAGATAGAAAAAGGTAGGTAAATTATGATTAAAGCAGTTGTGTTTGATTTTGATGGATTAATTATTGATACAGAATCAGTGTGGTATGAGGTATACCGAGAAATGTTAGAAGACAGGGGAGTAGATCTACCGATTGCAACGTTTGCTTCTTATGTGGGAACGGATGCTACGGCACTTTACGATTACTTGCTTCAGCAGTTTAACAATGAGTTCACAAAAGAGGAACTAGCTCAAGAATCGTTAAGACGTCATCAAGAAAAAATGAAATCATTAGTAGCCCGAGAAGGTGTAGCGGAGTACTTGGCAGAAGCAAAAGAACTTGGATTGAAAATTGGTTTAGCAAGCAGCTCATATCGCGACTGGGTAACAGCTTTTTTAAAAGAGCTAGATTTGCTGCACTATTTTGAAGTAATTCAAACGCGCGATGATGTAGAAAAAGTGAAGCCAGATCCGGCTCTTTACCGAAATGTAATTGAAAAGCTAGGAGTAGAGCCCTCTGAAGCTTTGGCATTTGAAGATTCTTCTAATGGAGCAAAAGCTGCTATGGCAGCAGGCTTGCGCTGTGTGATTGTACCAAATCCGTTAACTAAACATCTGTCGTTCGAAAGATATCACTTACACATCGAATCGATGAAAGAGAAAAGTTTAAAAGAAGTGATTCAGTATCTTTGTATTGAAGATTAAAAAGAAAGGACGCTCCTGCTGCGTCCTTTCTTTTTTTATAGAATAGATATAATTTTTTTAATTAAAAAATAACGAATCAGCTTGTTTAAATAGATAAAACTGATATAATGATAACGATTATCAGTTTCAAGAGTCGATTATCTACATAAAGATAC
>NZ_JBFULJ010000140.1:0-7445 GCF_056400385.1 Priestia sp. P5_B4 | reverse complement strand
GATATGGGTTTGAAGGAGCTATGGTTTTTAAAAAATAAAAAAAATTAATAAAAAGTGTTGACGAAGATAAAAAAACCATTCATAATACAAATCAACATCACACAACATTACACACAACTTGGAAGCGACAAACAGTTTCAAACGATCGGAACTGATTATCTAAGTACACATACATAGTCAATACTGAGCGTTGATAGGAGCACTAGTAGAAAAAATTTCCCTGTAACAGAGAGCTGACGGTTGCTGCGAGTCAGAACACAAATTTTTTCGAAGTACATTCCTTGAGCATCTTTTCCGAGTAGGAAAAGACGGCCTAGCCGTTATTTTAATGAAGAGGCAAGCAAAATGCTTGCAACTAGGGTGGTACCGCGAATTTTCGTCCCTACTGACTCTTAAGAAAAATCTTAAGGGTGAGTAGGGACTTTTTGTATTTCGGCCCATTATAATTTTATATCCATTACAAGCGATGAAAAGAGCATAGTAGCAAAATCTTCCCTGTATTCAGAGAGCTGATGGTTGGTGCGAATCAGTACAAAAGAGATTGCGAATTACATTCTTGGAGCTTTCTTTTGGCAATAGTCAAAAGCGGCAATAGCCGTTATCTTAATGAAGAGGCAAGCAATGCTTGCAATTAGGGTGGTACCGCGATCAATTCGTCCCTACTGATACAACAATCAGTAGGGACTTTTTGTATATCCGCATAAGCGGCTGTGTAGGTGTAAAACGGATTTTTCAATACAAACTAAACGAGAAGATCCGTTCAAGGTTATAAAATCAAAGGAGGATTTTTAAAATGACAAAATCACTAGAACAATTACGAGGACAAATCGACGAAATAAATTTAGAAATTTTAGAATTATTAAATAAACGCGGTGAAATCGCACAAGAAATCGGAAAAGTAAAAGGTACACAAGGTGTGAATCGCTTTGATCCAGTTCGTGAACGTAAATCGTTAGATCAAATCTTAGCTAACCATAATGGACCATTCGAAGCTTCAACAATTCAGCATATTTTCAAAGAAATTTTCAAAGCAAGCTTAGAGCTTCAAGAAGACGATCACCGCAAAGCACTTCTTGTATCTCGTAAAAAGAAATCTGAAGATACAATCGTTGACATCAACGGTACAAAAGTAGGACCTGGAAACTTAGAATTTGTAATGGGACCATGTGCAGTAGAAAGCTACGAACAAGTAAAAGAAGTGGGCTTAGCGCTTAAAGAACAAGGTATTACGTTAATGCGCGGCGGAGCGTTCAAACCACGTACATCACCTTACGATTTCCAAGGTCTTGGAGTGGAAGGCTTAAAAATCTTACGTCAAGTAGGCGATGAACTAGGCCTATCAATTATCAGTGAAATTGTTTCTCCTCAAGATATTGAAACGGCTCTCGACTACGTAGATGTGATTCAAATTGGTGCACGTAATATGCAAAACTTCGAGCTATTAAAAGCTGCAGGTTCTGTAGACAAACCGATTCTTTTAAAACGTGGATTGGCAGCAACAATTGAAGAATTCATTAACGCTGCTGAATACATTATGTCTCGCGGAAATGGAAACATTATTCTTTGTGAACGCGGTATCCGCACATACGAGCGTGCAACACGCAACACATTAGATATCTCAGCTGTTCCAATCTTGAAAAAAGAAACGCATTTACCAGTTGTAGTAGACGTAACGCATTCAACAGGACGCAAAGACTTATTATTACCATGTGCAAAAGCAGCGATTGCTATCGGCGCAGATGCTGTAATGGCAGAAGTTCATCCAGATCCAGCAGTAGCACTATCAGATTCAGCACAGCAAATGAACATTCCTGAATTCCACAAATTCATGGAAGAATTAAAAGGTGCAGCAGTAAAATTATCTTAATTTCATAGTGATACAGTGATAAGAAACTAGTAGCAAACATTTCCCTGTCTCAGAGAGCTGACGGTTGGTGGAAGTCAGTACACAAATGTGAGCGAATTACACTCTTTGAGTACTCTTTTACAGAGCGGTCAGCGGATCGTTAACAATTCGAGGTGGCAAGCAATGTTTGCAACTAGGGTGGTATCGCGAGAAAAACTCGTCCCTATGGCGTAGGGGCGAGTTTTTTTATTTTTATAACAGAAAGGAATCGATAATATGAGATATTTAACAGCAGGAGAATCGCACGGACCTCAATTAACAGCGATTATTGAAGGAGTACCGGCAGGGCTTGAATTGACAGCTGAACATATTAATGAAGATTTAGCAAGAAGACAAAAGGGACATGGGCGCGGACGCCGCATGCAGATTGAAAAAGATCAAGTTCAGATTAAAGGCGGGGTTCGCCACGGTGAGACGCTTGGTTCACCTATTGCTTTAGTCGTTGAAAACAAAGATTTTACTCACTGGAGAAATATTATGGGTGCTGATCCAGTCGATCATGATGAAGAAGTAAAGCGACAAATTACAAAACCTCGTCCAGGTCATGCTGATTTAAATGGAGCGATTAAATACGGTCACAGAGATATGCGAAACGTATTGGAACGTTCATCTGCTCGTGAAACGACGGTACGAGTAGCCACAGGCGCAGTTGCCAAACAAGTACTAAAAGCTGTAGGCGTAAATATTGCATGTCACGTGCTTGAAATCGGCGGTGTGAAAGCTGAAAAAACGGCATATGAGTCACTGACAGAACTTCAGGAAAAAACAGAAGCGTCGCCTGTTCGCTGCTTAGATGAAGAAGCGGGACAGAAAATGATGAAAGCAATCGATGATGCAAAAGAAAATGGAGACAGCATTGGTGGCGTAGTGGAAGTAGTAGTAGAAGGAATGCCTACTGCAGTGGGAAGTTACGTGCACTATGATCGTAAGTTAGACTCAAAGCTAGCTGCTGCTATTATGAGCATTAACGCGTTTAAAGGCGTTGAAATCGGCGTAGGCTTTGAAGCAGCTCGCAGACCGGGAAGTGAAGTCCATGATGAAATTCTATGGGATGAACAAAACGGCTATACGCGTAAAACGAACAATGCGGGAGGTCTAGAAGGAGGCATGACAACAGGGATGCCGATTGTTGTGCGAGGCGTCATGAAACCTATTCCTACCTTATACAAGCCGCTGCAAAGTGTAGATATTGATACAAAAGAGCCATTTGCTGCAAGTATTGAACGCTCAGACAGCTGTGCAGTACCGGCGGCAGCGGTTGTAGCAGAATCAGTGATTGCTTGGGAACTAGCATCTGCTATTATCGATCAATTTGGGGCAGATCGAATTCAGTTAATTCAAGAAAACGTAAAAAAACATGAAGAATACGCAAAGCAATTTTAATGAATAGAGGAGAATGAAAGGTGAAAACACGTGTATTACTTATTGGCGTCGGCCTTATTGGAGGATCATTAGCGCTAGCTATGAAGAAGCATCGTCACGTCACAGTCGTTGGAGCTGATATCAATACAAATGAAGTACAAGTAGCCAACCAGCTAGGTATCGTTGATTATGTAGCTGAAGATATAAAAACAGAAGCAGCCCAAGCAGATTATATCGTGCTTGCTACTCCAGTAGAGTACACGACAGCATGGATACACGACCTTTCTACTTGGAAGCTTAAAGAAACGGTTATCGTAACGGATGTCGGAAGTACCAAAGGTGAAATTATGAAAGCAGCCGAAGCGCTGAATAAGAAACGTATTTCATTTATTGGCGGACATCCGATGGCTGGTTCTCATACGAGCGGTGCAGTCAATGCACGAGCGGATTTATTTTGTTCGGCGCGCTATATTTTAACGCCGTTTGAAAATGAGCAAAAAGAAAAAATAGATGCGCTTATGCATTTGCTAGAGCCTACAGGTGCAMAATTTGTACCGCTTGATGCAGCTACTCATGACCAAATCACTGGAGTTGTCAGTCATTTACCTCATGTGATTGCGACCAGTCTTGTAAGACAAGTAAAAGGATATTCAGCACAGAATCATCTTGTCACGGAAATGGCAGCAGGCGGTTTTCGAGATATTACGAGAATTGCTTCAAGCAATCCTCATATGTGGAGAGATATACTAAAACAAAACCGTTCTATGCTTTTAACATTGCTTGATGACTGGATGAAAGAAATGGAACAAGTAAAACTATTAGTAGAAAAAGGTGACGGTCACGAATTATTTGATTACTTTTCAGATGCCAAAGAATTTCGTGATTCGCTTCACGCATAAAAGGAGAGACATATTGTGACAGTAAAAGCTTTACGAGGAACGATTCAAATTCCAGGAGATAAATCTATTTCTCACCGTTCCGTTATGTTTGGTTCGATTGCAGAAGGAACAACAACGATTAACGGGTTTTTGCCAGGTGACGATTGTCTTAGCACTATTTCCTGCTTTCAAAAACTAGGTGTAGATATTCAAATGATTGATGAACAAAGCGTGGTAGTGAAAGGAAAAGGGATACAAGCTCTAAAAGAGCCATCTGATATTTTAGATGTTGGCAATTCGGGCACCACGATTCGCCTCATGATGGGGATTTTAGCAAATACACCCTTTCATTCAACATTGATTGGAGACGAATCTATTGCCAAACGCCCTATGAAGCGTGTGACCGGTCCGCTTCGTGATATGAATATTCATTTAGACGGTCGAAAAGATGCTAATTTTACACCGCTTGTTATTCGAGGTGGGAAAGCAAAAGGTATACACTATACATCGCCCGTTGCAAGCGCACAAGTAAAATCAGCTATTTTACTTGCTGGACTGCAGGCGGAAGGACTAACTTCTGTAACGGAACCGGCGAAATCACGTGATCATACAGAACGTATGCTAGAGGCATTTGGTGTTAAAGTCGAAGAAGAAGGCTTAACCGTTTCAATTGAAGGCGGTCAAACGTTAAGAGGAACGCATGTAGAAGTCCCTGGTGATATTTCGTCAGCTGCATTCTTTTTAGTAGCGGGGGCTATTATTGCAAACAGCCGCATTGAAATCCAAAAAGTTGGAATGAATCCGACTCGAACGGGTATTTTAGATGTGCTTTCAAATATGGGCGCTTCAATCGAAACAATCAAAGAAACAAAAGAAACAGCGGAACCCTATGCAGATTTAGTTGTAGAAGCTTCTCACTTAAAAGGTACGGAAGTAGGCGGACACTTAATTCCACGCCTAATTGACGAAATCCCAATTATTGCACTAGCTGCCACGCAGGCAGAAGGGATTACAGTTATTAAAGATGCTGCAGAGTTAAAAGTCAAAGAAACAAACCGTATTGATACGGTAGTGAATGAGTTAACCAAAATGGGCGCTAACATTGAAGCAACGGAAGATGGAATGATTATTCACGGAGGTGCAAAACTTCACGGAGCAAATGTAAACAGCCACGGAGATCACCGTATCGGTATGATGCTTGCTGTTGCCTCTTGTATTGCAGAAGGGGAAACAATTATTGAAAATCGTGACGCGGTATCCGTCTCTTACCCGCAGTTTTTTGCTCACTTAGAGTCTTTACAGCAGTAAATTCCCTTATTATGTTAAAATAGCAGTTTGAAAGTTATAAGGAATTTATAAAATTAAAACCAATGACTCTATATTTCGCCTGAGAAATCCGATATAATCATTACAACACCTCTAGTATTAAATAGAATTTGGTGAATGATTATGTTTTTGATGATTGTCTACATCGGGGCCATTTTATTTTTTATAAAAATGTTTATGGATCGAGATTTTATTTGGTTTTTATTCCTATTGCCATTTTTGATGTTTGTTATGTTTTTTGAAACAGACTATCTTGATCATGTCCCTGAATCTGGAAGGTTAATTATCTTTACATTTTCTTTTTTAGTCATTTATGCAATGGTTTTGGTGTATAATCGATACTTTAGAAAAGAAGAATGTAAAGAGTAAACTCAAATGTGAATCCATTGATAATGATAAAAAAAGCATGCCCTACGGCGTGCTTTTTTTATCGCTTGAATTGACATCCACTGGTGTAAGCGGCTTTTTAGCAGGGCCTTCTACCACAGATCCGTCGTAAGAGAAACGAGAGCCGTGACAAGGGCAGTCCCACGTGCGGTCACCAGCGTTCCAATTTACTTCACATCCTAAGTGCGTGCATGTAGTATCGACGCAGTGAAGGTTCCCCTGAGGATCTTTATAAGCCCCCGTACGTTTGCTGTTTACATATACGACCGACCCTTCATCATTTTGGAGCTGATCCAGTCCTTTTTCAGGCATTGAAAACTTACCGGTAATAAAGTGTTCAGCCACATCAAGATTTTGACGAAAGAAATGCTTAAGGCTAGGGTCCGCATAAAAACGAGATGGATTATACAACTCTGCATATGGGTTGTCTTTTCCGGTTATTGCATCTCGAATAATATGTGCTGCAATGGTGCTATGAGTCATCCCCCATTTTTTAAATCCGGTGGCAATAAAGATATTTGGCTTGCTTTCTTTAATGGGACCGATATATGGAATTTTATCAAGCGTAAATAAATCTTGTGCAGACCATTTATAACGAAAATGTTGAACAGTAAAATTTTCTTCGGCAAACCTCTGAAGGGACTCATAGTGGAACATAGTATTAATTCCTTGTCCAGCTTTGTGGCCTTCTCCACCAATTAAAATGAGTTCTTCTCCGTCAACTTTTGTTGAACGCAGAGAATGAGTAGGCTGATCAGCACTTAAATACATGCCTCCAGGGTAAGTTTGTTCAACTTTTGCTGCTAACACATACGAACGTTTGGCATACATACGCGTATAGTAAAAGCCCGCTCCATCATAAAATGGAAAGTGTGAACACGCCACTACATATTTGCAAGAAATTCGATGTCCGTCTCTTGTGACAACGGTGGGCGACGTGCTTTCTTCTACATCCGTTGCTACGGTGTTTTCAAAAATCGATCCGCCGTTTTCTGTGAATTTTTTTACTAAATGAAGCAGGTATTTTAACGGGTGAAACTGAGCTTGATCTTTCATAATAGCTGCTGCCCTAATATCAAAACTAAAAGGAATCTCTGTTGCAAATTCACATGGAATATGTAATCGCTGATAGGCTCGAAATTCTTTACGAACTCGATGATCAAACTCCAGCGTTTCTCCGTACAAGTAAGCATCTTGTATCGAAAAATCACAGTCAATGTTTTCCGTTTGAATTAAGTTTTTCATAAACTGCAGTGCTTGTTCGTTTGCTTTATAATACAGCAGCGTTTTTTCTTCGCCAATGTGTGAAAGCAACTCATCGTAGATAACGTCATGCTGAGCTGTAATCTTTGCTGTTGTGTGACCGGTTGTACCATTTAAAATATTATCAGCTTCAATTAACGCCACGTTCAGTCCTTCTTTTTGTAATAAATAAGCTGTTGTAATACCGCTAATACCGCCTCCTACTACTACAACATCAACTTTTCGATTTTCTGAAAGAGATGGGTATGTTGGAAACTTTAAATGATCGCGCCAGTAGGGCTCAGTATCCTTTGGGATATTTGCCAATTTATTCACCTCCATAT
>NZ_JBFULJ010000139.1:0-7518 GCF_056400385.1 Priestia sp. P5_B4 | reverse complement strand
TGGACCGTTGGACAAAAGTCTTATCCAGTAAATTCATTAGGAATCAAGTACGGAAAAGAACCGCTGGTGAAAAATTTCCGGAAGCTCACGGAGTTAACATTTGAAAATGGTCACATGCTGATGGTAAAAGTAGGAGCCATGTTTATCAACAGCATTGAAGCGGTTTCTAAAAAAGAAGTAGTCGAAAAAGGGGAAGAAATGGCTTACTTCACGTTTGGTTCGACTGTCATTTTATTATTTGAGAAGAACTCAATCACTTTTGATTCTAACGTTCACTCAGGTTCTTATGTAAAGTATGGAGAACCAATTGCTCATTTGAAAAAATAGAGCCTATATAATAAAAGAGTAGATAGATAAATGAAGATGCAGCTTTCTTTTATTAAGAAGGCTCTTTTATTCGTTAAGAAGGAATTTGTATGCTAATCTTTAATGATCTTCTTTCAATTTCCTCTTCAATTAATTTTATAAAATCAGGGCTTAATTGCAGTTCGGTTGCTTTGCTGTATGATTCAATAAGCAGCTCATCTGATAATTTTCTCATAAGATTGCCGCCACCTCCTACTAAAATAAATATCCTAAAAAGTTATATTTAAATGCTAATAAATTCCTTATTTATAATCTAACATGAATCAAATAAAGGAACAATCGTTCTGTTATCCACAGCTTTCGGTGGATAAAATGTGGGTATGTTGTTTATAATTACCATTAATTGCTGAACTATAACAGAGGATAATGTGTATAAACTTATCCACATAATTGGGCTTATCATTTTTTGTCGAAAACTTTTAACAGAATTTGTTTACCACTTACCCTATTTGATCAGTAATAAACGTTTTCTGCACTATTTTTTATTTTAAGTTTGCAGAGAGTGAATATATCGTAAGCCTACGAACAAATAGAGGTTTGCTACCTTTTGTCAATAACTTTCTGTATAAAGTTAAAGCATTCACAAGGCATATCCTTTATACTAAGAAAAGACCTGTTTTTGAAGAGAATAAAATTTTAGGTTGGAAAATAACAAGAAGTCGTTATAATGATAGACGGCGTTAATTTTAGTATGTAACTATATATTCGAGGTGCATGATACGTGTTGAAACTTTTTTTACCAAATGAACATGTGAAAAACGTGTTTCAAATTAAGCCAGACGATTTGAAAGAGCGCGGAATAAAAGGAATTATTACCGACTTAGATAACACGTTGGTGGAATGGGATCGCCCTGATGCCACTCCGGAATTAATTGAGTGGTTTCAGTTAATGAAAGATAGTGGAATTAAAATTACGATTGTATCGAATAATGTGGAGAAACGAGTCAAGCTGTTTTCAGATCCAGTTGGACTTCCATTTGTATATAAAGCACGCAAACCGATGCGTAAAGCATTTAGAAGAGCTCTTCGTGATATGGAGCTGCAAAAAGATGAGGTTGTAGTGATTGGTGACCAGCTTTTAACGGATGTATTAGGAGGAAATCGTCTCGGCGTATATACGGTTTTGGTTGTACCAGTTGCGCAAACAGATGGATTTGTAACGAAATTTAACCGTAAAATGGAACGAAGAATTCTAGGTTGGATGAAACGAAAAGGTATGATTAACTGGGAGGATTAAAACGTGAGTGAAGAAAAATTACAGTGCGTAGGATGCGGAGTGGAGATTCAAACAGAACGACCAAATGAACTTGGTTATGCTCCAAAATCAGCACTAGAAAAAGAAGCTATTATTTGCCAGCGATGCTTTCGCTTGAAGCATTATAATGAAGTACAAGATGTTTCCTTAACAGATGATGATTTTTTAAAAATCTTAAATGGAATTGGTCAAACGGACGGTTTAGTTGTAAAAGTTGTAGATATCTTTGACTTTAACGGCAGCTGGTTACCTGGTTTGCATCGATTTGTTGGAAATAACAAGGTCCTTTTAGTGGGAAATAAGGCAGATTTACTGCCAAAGTCTATAAAGAAAAATAAACTAATTCATTGGATGAAGCGAGAAGCGAAAGAGCTTGGGCTAAAATCAGTGGATGTGTTCCTCATGAGTGCGCAAAAAGGACAAGGAATTCGAGAAATTGCCGAAGCCATTGAACATTATCGCGAAGGTAAAGATGTATATGTTGTGGGATGTACAAACGTTGGTAAATCAACATTTATTAATGCCATTATTAAAGAAGTAACGGGAGAAAAAGATATTATTACTACATCTCAATATCCGGGCACAACGCTGGATATGATTGATATCCCGCTTGATAACGGCGCATCTCTATATGATACGCCTGGTATTATTAATCACCATCAAATGGCTCACTATGTAGATAAACGAGACTTAAAGCTGATTTCTCCAAAAAAAGAAATAAAGCCGAAGGTTTATCAGCTAAATGAAGGGCAAACGTTATACTTCGGAGGATTGGCGCGCTTAGATTATGTACAGGGGGGCCGCAAGTCATTAACATGTTATGTATCGAACGATTTGCATATCCATCGTACGAAGCTTGAAAAAGCAGATGAGTTGTATGAAAAGCAAGCAGGTGAACTGCTTCAGCCGCCGCGCCCAGAGCAAATGGATGAGTTTCCTGAACTGGTTGCACATGAATTTACAATAAAAAATGAAAAAACGGATATTGTTTTTTCAGGGCTGGGCTGGGTGACGGTTAATGAGTCAGGTTCAAAAGTTGTGGCGCATGCACCAAAAGGAGTCGGCGTATTTGTGCGCGATTCTTTAATTTAAACAAAAAGGGGAAAAAATCTTGAGTACATTATATGGGCTAGTTGGTTATCCGCTTGGGCATTCACTATCGCCATTGATGCAAAATGATGCCTTTAAACGTCTGAATATGGATGCTCATTATGAAGCTTTTCCAATTGAACCTGTTCATTTTGAGTCAGCCATTGGAGAGCTAAAAGATAAAAACATTCAAGGATTTAATGTCACGATTCCTTATAAAGTTGATATTATGAAGCATTTGGATGAAGTCGATCCATTAGCAAAGGCAATTGGCGCTGTAAATACAGTTGTTAATCAAGATGGCCGTTATATTGGATACAATACCGACGGCGAGGGGTATGTGACGTCTTTGCTCAAAGCAGTAGAAGGAAGCTTATCCCAAAAAAGAATTTTAATTATTGGAGCTGGAGGAGCTGCAAAAGCTATTTTTTATACAATTGCAGCTCAGCATGCTCCGGAGGTAATTGCGATATGCAATCGTACCGTCGAAAAAGCAGCTGTATTAGCTAACGAGCTGCCTTTTTCGACGAAAACAGCGGCGATGTCTATTTCTGATGCAGAAAAACAATTAGATACATTCGATATTATTATTAATACCACTTCAGTGGGAATGTACCCTAACGTGGATGAGCTGCCATTAGCACTTACTTTATTGCAAAAAGAAGCCGTAGTCAGCGATATTATTTACAACCCTTTAAAAACAAAGCTTTTAAAAGAGGCTGAAGCAAAAGGGGCAGGCACTCATAACGGTGTCGGTATGTTTGTACTGCAAGGTGCACTTGCATTTGAAAAGTGGACGAACGTCCGTCCTGACGAAGAGGCAATGGAACACATTGTTCTTTCAACACTAACTAAGAGATAAGATACAGCGGAGGTTTTTATGTTAACAGGTAAACAAAAACGTTTTTTACGTTCAAAAGCACATCATTTAAATCCAATTTTCCAAGTAGGAAAAGGTGGAGTCAATGAAAATATGATTGGTCAAATTGCTGATGCATTAGAAGCAAGAGAATTATTAAAAGTAAGCATTCTGCAAAACTGTGACGAAGATCGCGACACGGTTGCTGCTCGATTAACAAAAGGAGCAAAAGCAGAGCTTGTACAAGTGATTGGAAATACAATTGTATTATATAAAGAATCACGCGAAAATAAGCAGTTAATGCTTCCAAAAGTGAAATGAAATAGAGCGGGGAAACCCGCTCTATTTAAAAATGAAGTAAATTAAAGGAGTCGGGGATTGTTGAAGAGTATTGGAATTTTAGGTGGAACATTCAATCCGCCTCATTTGGGGCATTTAATGATGGCAAATGAGGTTTTGCATGCCTTGAAATTAGATGAGATATGGTTCATGCCGTCGTATATTCCACCTCATAAAACAATCAAAGAGCCTATTGAGCCATATCATCGTTTACACATGCTAAAGCTAGCTATTGAAGAACATGATCAATTTACCCTGCAGCCCATCGAATTTGAGCGCAAAGAGCCTTCATATACATATGATACGATGAGAATACTAACGGAGAAATATCCAACATATCAGTTTCATTTCATCGTTGGTGCTGATATGGTAGAATATTTGCCGAAGTGGTATGAAATTGATGAATTAGTCAATTTGGTTACATTTGTAGGTGTAAAACGCCCGGGGTATACCATTACGTCCCCTTACCCGATAAAAGAAGTAGAAGTTCCGCAGTTTGATGTCTCCTCTTCCTTTATTCGCGAGCGAGTAGTAAAGAAAGAAACCATTCGTTATTTTATACCTGCTGGTGTTAAACAATATATCGAGGAGAATCAATTATATGAATCGAACTGAGGCATTAGAAATCGTAAAGAAACAGTTAACAGAACGCCGTTATATTCATACTGTCGGGGTAATGGAAACAGCAATTGAATTAGCTAAGCGTTTTGAAGCAGACGAAAAAAAAGCAGAATTGGCTGCTATTTTTCATGACTACGCCAAGTTTCGTCCAAAAGAAGAGATGAAGCAAATTATTATTGATCAAAACATGAGCCCTTCTTTATTGGAATACAATACAGAATTATGGCATGCTCCAGTAGGCGCGTTTTTAGTGAGAAATGAAGTAGGGATTACGGATAAGGAAGTATTGGATGCGATTGCTTACCATACATCTGGAAGACCTGGCATGACGTTACTTGAAAAAATTGTGTACGTTGCTGATTACATTGAACCAGGAAGGAGATTTCCAGGTGTTGATGAAGTGCGGGAGTTAGCTAAAACGGACTTAAATGCAGCACTTATTCAATCACTGAAAAACACCATTTCTTTTTTAATGACTAAACATCAGGCCRTTTATCCCGATACGATGATGACATATAATGATTTAATCTTAGGAGGTCAAACACATGACTGAACGTGAATTGCTATCTCTTGTTGTAGAAGCAGCAGACGATAAAAAAGCAATCGATATCGTAGCGTTAAATATGGAAGGAATCTCACTTGTGGCAGATTATTTTGTTATTTGTCACGGTAACTCAGATAAACAAGTGCAGGCAATCGCTCGTGAAATTAAAGAAAAAGCACACGAACAAGGCATTTCTGTGAAGCGTTTAGAAGGATTTGAGCAGGCTAAGTGGGTTCTTGTTGATCTTGGAGATGTTGTGGTTCACATTTTCCATAAAGATGAGCGCGGATATTATAACTTAGAACGCTTATGGGGAGATGCACCATTTGTAAGTTCAGAAGAGCTACAGCTATGAGCAGGTACGGAGAACTTGCCTACGTATATGATCAGCTAATGGCAGACGTTCCGTATGACGATTGGGCTGGATTTTTTAATCAGCAGGTGGCAAAAGCGAAAACAAAGCCTGACAGTATATTAGACCTTGCCTGCGGCACGGGAGAACTCTCCGTTCGATTTGCACAAGAAGGTTTCTCCGTAGTAGGCGTTGATTTGTCTGATGATATGCTTATGGTAGCCCAGGAAAAGGCGGCAGAAGCAGGGTTAACGCTATCTCTTTTTCAGCAAAACATGGCGGAACTTGAGTTATTGAAAGAGTTCGACTGTGTAGTAATCTTTTGTGATTCTTTGAACTATTTGCAAAGTGATAAAGAAGTTCAAGAAACCATTCAACGTGTATATAAGCACTTAAAACCAGGTGGGCTCTTTATATTTGATGTTCATTCAGTGCACAAGATGAAAGACGTATTTGGAAATCAATCTTTTTCTTACGTAGATGAAGACGTGTCATATATTTGGAACTGCACCTATGACGATACAGACACGCGCGTAGAGCATGATATTACGTTTTTTGCTTATGATGAAGAAATGGATGCATATCATCGCTTTGATGAGGTGCATGCTCAGCGCACTTGGTCGATTGACCATTATCAATCATGGCTGAGCGAAGCTGGTTTTATAAATATAGAAGTAAGTGCAGATTTCAAAATGAGTGAGCCTACTTCAAACAGTGAGCGCATCTTTTTCTCTGCGCAAAAAAAAGAAGCCGAGTAGAGGCTTCTTTTTTTGTTTCAAAGCAGGATTTCTACAGAAATTATGGAATAAGACTATCAAACTGCTTGTGAACAAGCTCAATGTCTTCGTCAAATTTTTCATGTGTTTTTTGAAATACGTGCACAAACATCTCTCCGAGTTCAGCTTCTAAAACTTTAATACCTTCTCCGGTTACACCGCCTTTTACGCATACTTTATCCTGCAAGGTAGGAAGCGTAAATATTTCTTTTTCCAACAGTTTTCCCATTCCAATAATCATATCACTGGCCATGACGGTAGCTTCTTCTTCAGAAATATTTGTTTCTTGAACTGCTGCATCAATAAAGCGTTGAAGCAAAAAGCTGAAGAATGCAGGACCGCAGCTTACGATATCGGATGATACGCGCGTAATCGTTTGATCAATAGCCACAGGCTTTGACATAGATGAAAATAATTCATGTAAATAATTTTGGTAAAAAGGCGTACACCTTTCTCCAAACGTAAAAAGAGAAACACCTGCTAATGCCCGATTCGTAATGCTGGGGATAATTCTAGCTGCTTGACTCGGAATGAGGCGTTCGATTTGTTCTACGCTAATTGGACTGGTAATGGATACAATGCAATGATCTTTCGTTAGCAGTGGTTCTAATTTTATTAAAAGGGGGTGAATATCCAATGGCTTAACACAAATAAAAATGACTTTGGATGCGTGAACAACTTCTTCAGCTGTATCAGCAACATGAATTTTTTTATGCTGCTGTTGAATCTCTTTGGCTCTTTTTTTTGTGCGATTCATAATAGTAATTTTAGAAGGACGTACGGCTTTTGATTCAATAAACGCATCAATTAATATTTTCCCCATGTTTCCTGTTCCGATAAACCCTATGTTCACTGATTCATTCCCTCCTTCAAAAGCCTTTTCTTCTAAACACTATGAAGACGTAATGGAATTTATGACGTTACTTCAAAATCCAAAGGAGTGTACAATTTGACTTTTTCAAAAAAACAATGGCTAATTGGGTGTATTTGCTTAGCAGTTGGCTTGGCTTTTTATATCTATCGCACAGGTGGAGAGAAACCGGAAAGTTCTCTTCAAACCTCAGATATGATAAAGGCAGAATCTTCTGCTGTAAAAAAAGAAGGAGAGTCGTCTGATCAAGTAATTTCGAGCCAAGATTCTCCGTTTGTTATGGTGGATATTAAAGGAGCTGTTCAGAAGCCCGGTGTATACCAGCTTCCGAAAGATGCAAGGGTAAAAGATGCTCTAGCACAAGCCGGAGGCGCTACAAAAGAAGCGGACTTAAGACAGCTCAACTTAGCTAGCAAGCTACAAGATGAAATGGCTGTTTACATCTC
>NZ_JBFULJ010000138.1:0-7553 GCF_056400385.1 Priestia sp. P5_B4 | reverse complement strand
GCTGTTTCATTCCCAGCAGGAACATTAAACGGAAAAGAGCTTCAAATTCCAGTGCGAGTAGAAGAAAAAGTTGCGACGATCGATGCATTAAAGAAAATCCAGCTGAAATCTACGATGAATCCTGAAGCAAAGCCTGTGAAGCTTGGCGATATTGCCAAAGTCGAAGCCGTAACAGACCAAGGCGAATATACGCGTTATGACGGCAAAGATGCACTGTCGATGGCCATCACAAAAAAACAAGATGCTAATACGGTTGAAGTTGCGAGCGAAACGATGAAAATTTTGAAAAAATATGACGATCAGTTAGACTACGCAATCGGCTTTGATTCAGCTGACGGCATTGAAAAGTCTGTTGAAACATTAGTACGCGAAGGATTGCTCGGAGCATTATTTGCATCACTTGCCGTGCTGATTTTCTTGCGTAACTTCCGCGCTACGATCATTGCGATTATATCGATTCCATTATCGCTGTTAGTATCAGCTATTTTCTTAAACCAGCTTGATATTTCACTTAACATTATGACACTAGGCGGAATGGCTGTAGCCGTTGGGCGCGTAGTGGATGACAGTATTGTTGTGATTGAAAATATTTTTAGACGCGTTCGCCGTTCAGAAGAAGGCATGAGCAACGAGCTTGTCGAATCGTCCACAAAAGAGATTTTAAAAGCCATTACCTCGTCTACTATTACAACGGTTGTCGTATTCTTGCCAATCGGCTTTGTAGGAGGAATTACAGGAGAGTTCTTCTTGCCGTTTGCCTTAACAGTTGTTTTTTCACTGTTAGCATCTCTTCTTGTAGCGATTACAATCGTGCCGATTTTAGCAAAGTTTGCGTTTAAAAAAGTACCGCCTGAAGAAAAAGAAGGAAAGCTGCAGCGCGGATATGCAAAAGCGATTGCATGGTCGCTTAATCATAAAATCAAAATTTTAATTTTATCCTTTATTTTACTGTTTGGCTCATTTGCGCTTGTTCCTTCACTTGGCTTTACGTTTATTCCAAATGAAGAACAAAAGATGCTTCAGGCCAACGTTCAATTACCAGCATCTACATCACTTGAAAAAACAAACGATGTATCTTTAAAAATTGAAAAGATGTTTGCGGATCAAAATGAAATTTCCGATGTGACTACGGAAGTTGGATCACGCGACTTTTCAACAGGTGTAAAACGCCCGAACCAAGTTGGCTATTTCTTGAACGTAAAAGAAGGCGTGAATGTTGATACGTTTATTGATAAAGTTCAAAAGAAAATGGAAAGCATCACGAAAGAAGAATCACCGAAAGCAACAGTTAATGTACAAGAAGCATCAACAGGAGGGCCTCCTACAAATAATAACGTAACGGTTGATTTATATTCTTCTAATTTAGATGACTTGCAAAAGGCAGCTAAGCAAGTGGAAAACCACTTAAACAAAGACAAACGTCTTAAATATGTAACAAATAACTTCTCAGATAAGCAAAAGCAGCTTGTAGTAGAAGTAGATCCTGATAAAGCCGCAGAGTATGGAGTATCTGGATTTCAGCTGCTTGGTACAATCTCCGACCAAACCAAACCAGTATCTGTTGGAGACTTAAAATTAGATAATACAAAACGAGCGGTTCAGCTTTCATACGATAAAGACCTTAGTTCAGTAAAAGAAATTAAAGATCTTCAAGTATTTACAGAACGAGGACCTGTGTTAGTAAAAGATATTGCTGACGTTCGTACAATTGATACGTTCACTTCTATTCAAAAGCTTGACGGCAAAGTATTTGCGCGAGTGGAAGCAGACATTAAAGGCGATGATGTTCAAGCTGTGACCAAAGATGTTGTAAATGGAGTGAAAAAGTTAGACTTGCCAAAAGATGTGAGCTTGGACGGTGGAGGCGGAAGCGACGAGACAGTGGAAGTCTTCCAATCTCTAGGTCTAGCTATTTTAACAGCAATCGGCCTTGTGTATTTAACGATGCTCGTTACGTTTGGAAAAGCGCGTATTCCATTTATCATTTTATCGTCACTCATTTTTGTGCCAATCGGTTCGTTAGTTGGTCTAGTCCTTGCAAAAGAACCGCTGTCTGTCAGCGTCATGATTGGATTCTTAATGCTGATTGGAATTGTTACAACAAACGCGATTGTGCTTGTAGATCGAATTACCCAAAATCGTGAACAAAAAGGCATGACGATCCGCGAATCCCTTATTGAAGCTGGGAAAACGCGCTTGCGTCCAATTTTAATGACGGCATTTGCTACCATTGCTGCATTAATTCCGCTGGCGCTTACTACATCAAGCGGAACGCTGATTTCAAAAGGCTTAGCTATCACGGTAATCGGAGGGCTTGCGTCATCTACCCTTCYTACCTTAATTATTATTCCAGTGGTATACGAACTCTTCTTCGCAAAGCAAGTGAAAAGAGAAAAACAGCTGGAAAAAGAAACGACATAAGAACTATTTTCTAATAGAGGAAAATATGACCATAGACTATATGTTATAATAAAAGTACGTTTTAACCCCTTATATTATAGAAAAAGAAGCGGCGCTTTCGAGCGCCGCTTCTTTTTTATGTAAAATCATTATTTGCAAAAAATGATTAAATGTCTTGTATGGAGGGAAAGAGTGTTAACAGGAAGCTTTACTATATCATCGTAGAGTTATCTAAAAAACATACAAAGTACAGGAGTGTCGTTTTCGTGAGTTCAACAAAGAAAGTTGTATTTATCAGTTCCATTATTTTAAATGTCCTTTTCCTAGGTGTTTTTGCTTTTTATGCTACAAGCAGCAGCGCAATGAAAAATCCGCTGTCATCTAAGGATTCATCTAAGCAAAGCTATAGAGATAATCCTTATTACATTGAACGGACCACTTTGTTTAAGCAATTAAGTATTCCTAAAGAGTCGATCGTATTTCTCGGTGATAGCATTACCCAGCGCTCTGAATGGAGCGAACTTTTTCATAATAAGCAGATTGTCAATCGAGGCGTAGCCGATGATACAACAGAAGGGGTATTGCATCGTCTAAAAAGTATTACAGATGCTAAGCCAGAAAAGATTTTCTTAATGATTGGCATTAACGATTTAAACGAGCAAAAATCTGTAAAAAAAACCAAAGCCAATTATACTGAAATTCTTGAACGTATTCATAAAGAATCACCGAATACAAAAGTCTACATTCAAAGTGTACTGCCCGTGAACAATAAAAAATGCGGCGACGCAGTGGACAATAAAGATGTTATCGCATTAAATAACTATTTAGAGCGTCTAGCTAAGAAACACAACGATTCTTACATTGATCTGTATGCGAAAGTATCTACACATAATCAGTTAAAAAGTAATTTCACGGTTGATGGTCTTCATTTAAAAGGCCAAGGCTATGCTATTTGGAAACAAGAGGTTCAGGCATACGTAAACCAATAAAAAAAGCGCTCCGGAAGGAGCGCTTTTTTCAGATAAGCTCTGGTAAATGTTTTTTAGCATCGTATTCGACAAGAGACTCACCGTTTTTAATGCGCTGTAAATAATCAGGATTTGAAATCAGCGGGCGGCCAATAGCAGCTACGTCGATCCAGCCGGCTTGAAGCGCTTTTTCAGCTGATTCAGGCGTTAAGTCACCTACACCGATAATCGGTCCATCCCAGTACTTACGCGTAATTTCATAAAGATTTTGACCGTTTTGAACATMTTCATAAAAATCCAGCATAGACGGATGGATGATCTCAATTCCTGTTTCTTTAAATGCTTCTGTATACGTTTGAATAGCTTTTTCAGTATCATCCCAGCGGTAGTCTGGTTTATCAAGCTTATGAGGAGAGAAGCGAATCACAACGCGCTCTTTTCCAATGGCGTCGATAACAGCGGAAATCACTTCTTTCATAAACGTTAATCGCTGTGCAAGGTCGCCACCGTATTCATCAGTGCGTTTATTAGACCAGTCTGAATTAAACTGATCGATCAAATAGCCGTGAGCACCGTGAATTTCAACTCCGTCAAATCCTGCTTCAATGGCATTTTTAGCGGCTTGGGCGTACTGTCCCACAACTTCTTTAATATCTTCTTTCGACATTTCTTCAGGCTCTTCATAGGGCTTGCGGAAACGAGGCACTTGGCCTTGTGCTGCAATAGCGGAAGGGGCCTGAGGCTTATGCCCATTGATTAACCCGGAATGACTCAAGCGGCCAACGTGCCAAATTTGAGCAATAATCGTGCCGCCTTCTTCATGAACAGCTTCTGTTACAGGCTTCCATGAATCAATTTGTTCTTGGGTATAGATACCCGGAACGCCAGGATTTCCTTTTGCGCGTTCGCTGATAACAATTCCTTCACTAATAATTAAGCCAATACCATCCTTTGCGCGGCGGCGGTAATAGTCTACAACGTCTTGACCGACTACGCCTGTCTCTGGATCAGCAAAGCATCTTGTCATCGGTGCCATTGCTGTACGAGTGTGTAAATCAAATGCTTCAATGTTTGTTGGTTGGAATAGTTTTTCAAATTTACTCATTTTATATTCAGCTCCTTAAGAGGAAAGTATAGCTGCGAACGTTTTGCAGCGGGTTCAGTTTATTGTAACAGGGGATTTGTTTTATCTTCAAACATTTCGACTTCCGAAAAAGTTCAAAAAAAAAAGCCGGCTGTCTTTACAGCCAACTTTTACAACATTAATGCTGTTTGTTAGGAAGTTTTTTTTCAGGATGCCCAGTAGCTTGACCCTGCTTATTTTTGCGCTGCTTTTCTTGATTATCGTTCAGCTTTTGAACAAATTCATTTGTGTTTTCCATATTATCTAAACCTCCTTTATGAGCTTTCCCTGTTACTATAACCCATTGCACTCAAAAACATGACGCCAATCCGCTAAAAGCCGCTCCATATATACACCGGTATATAGAAATTAATAGGAAAATCGTGTATACTGTTGTAAAAATAATGTTAATGTTTCGTGAGTTTATAATTTCTTATTCATTCATGAACAAGAAAAGGTGTTACGCAATGAGTGATTTTTTTAGCGGGAAAGAAATGTCGTTTATTTTAATTTTGACATTCAGCGTGTACATATTTGTCTGGAATGTGCCCCTTCAGGCGACAAATGCCATGATGATCTACTTTATCCTGCTGTTTTTGTATACAGTCAGTAAGCTGCTTTTTTCTCCTCAGTTCCGACAATTTCCGCTTGTTAAGGTGCTATTGGCCATTTTATTCGTTCTTATGCTGGCTGAAATAATCGTTGCTTACAGCACTCATAGCATAAAGATTACAGATTTAAATCATATTTTCGATTATTTCAGTCATATGGATTTGTATTCATAGTATGTATAGCAAAAAAAATGATTTACGACGAAATCCTCTCTGAGTTCTGGCTGTGCTTTTTTATATTTTTTACACACTGCTTGCACAAGGAAAGAGAAAGAGTACGTTCTTTGACCAAAAGATCAGGGGAATGCCAAATTTCTTTGAATAGCTCTGTTAAGATGCTTTCGCAAGCATGTGGATCTTTTACTGCTGAATAGACAAGACGATACAAAAGCGATTCATATCGATTGTAAAGCTGGTGAAGTGCTTCTTTCTTTCGGATTTTTATCTCTTGAATGAGTAAAAGATCATTGTTCATAACCGAGCCCCTTCGAAAATCAATTATAGTTCATTGTACCCTTGTTAAGATGAGTATAAACACCTAAAAAGGAGAGGCTTATGAGCTACGTAGTATCAAAAAAACAAGGCAAAATATTCAACGAGATATCAAAGAAGAAAACTTGGGGAAAGTGAGAGACCGCCT
The DNA here is from genome assembly GCF_056400385.1 of Priestia sp. P5_B4. NCBI lineage: Bacteria > Bacillati > Bacillota > Bacilli > Caryophanales > Bacillaceae > Priestia > Priestia sp. P5_B4. The sequence goes on along the minus strand of NZ_JBFULJ010000138.1, from coordinate 1,811 downwards.
GCAAGCTTTGCTCATTACGTATCCAAATGGGCTGATAAACTTATTGTAGCTGGATGTGCATTGATTTTCCTTACAGTCGTCAGTTTGCTAATCATTGGCATATATACAGTTTGTACATGGCTGTTTTTATAAAGAAAAGGTGCACATCTGTGCACCTTTTCTTTATGAATGCTGTTTTATTAAGTAATTGACAATTTTTTTAGCTGCTGCAGCCGGTCCAGATGCCTGCTGGAAACTTGCGTTGATTTCTTTAATTCCTTTTTTATAGCGATCGTCGCGGACAACTTCTTCAACTGCACTCCTTAAAAGAGAAGCATTTACCGTTTCTTTTGCTAAGCGATACCCGGCGTTTAGTTCCACGAGCCTTTGAGCGACGAGAGGCTGATCTTTCCCATGAGGTAAAACGACTAACGGTACGTTAAAATGAATACTTTCATTTACGCTGTTCATACCTCCGTGCGTGATAAAAACATCAGCTTCTTTTAACACGTCAAGCTGGGGAACATAGGGCGAAATAAGAAAATGCTCTGGTGCTTTTTTTATTTTTTTTAAATCAGCTCGGTCTCCTGCTGCAATCACAACTTTTCCTTCAAAGTCGCTAAATGCGTCGATGCAAAGGTTGAAAAAGCCTTCTACATCATGAAGCACCGTTCCCATTGAAATATAAAGAACTTTTTCGTTCTTTAGCTTTTCTAGCGGAAAATCGTGAGAGCCGTGACGCTTTGGAAAGCTTGGCCCAATAAATAAACAAGAGTCATCAAAATGTTCATGAAGCGGCTGAAAAAAGCGGCTTGTATATACGACCGTTAATTCGCCTTCATTGTTCATAAATTGAAGCAGATTTTTAGGTTCTACCCCAAACTGGTTTTTTAGCAAGCTGAGCCCGTACTGAGCTTTTTCGTCAGGTTTAAATGGAAATTCTGAATCGGGATGCAGAGGCATCATTGCTAAGCGTTCTTTTGGCATTAAAAAAGAAGCGGATGATACAATCCCGGGAATCCGCAAATAATCACGGACTAATTCGCCTGCTCCAAACTTGTCGTAAAACACAAAGTCAAAGTCAATTTTTTTTGATAACGTATGAACAAGCTTCAGCGTATCTAAAGACGTTTGGATGTGGATATTTAAAAAAGCGTTGATTCCTTGAGGAGTTTCAGGCTTGATGGATACACCGCTTAAGAAGTCCCGGTGAGTGTGTACGATAGCTCCGGCGTTTTCAAGACGCTCTTTAAAACGCTCGGTCGTAATGTAATGAACGGTATCACCTCGGTCTGAAAAAGCTTTTACCATTCCAAGCGTTGGGTTTACGTGACCTTCAGCGGGAAAATTGATCATTAAAATGTTTGCCATTTTTTCACTTCACTTTCGGTAAGATTTCTTCAAGCGTAATCAAATATAAGGAAGTTGACAACTAATTTGGCTAGCTCATTTATCTTTTCAAACCCTATCTTTGTGTGTGAAATGTCAAAAAATATAACTTTTTTCCTAAAAAATAACATCATTAAGCGGAGATTATGGTAGAATTTTGAGAGCACTAGAGAGAAAGAATCATTTTTGGAGGTTACTATTTTGAGTACGTTATCAACAAATTCAGAACCGGTTTTAAAGCCTAAAAAGAAAAAAGAGTTTACTTACTTCACGCTGCTTCTATTTATCGTGTTGGGCTTTGGTCTGCAGATTATAGCTGGAATTGGAGTAGCTATTTACGATGAAGTTATGGGTTCAAATATGACGGGAATTTTATTAGAAGGACCATATGCTCTGGTGGTAGACGCGGCGTTTTTTCTAGGTGTTGCCGTGCTGTACAGGCC
>NZ_JBFULJ010000137.1:0-7601 GCF_056400385.1 Priestia sp. P5_B4 | reverse complement strand
GGCGAAGACTCCTGCGGGAAAAGCGGAATAGGTAAGACCCCGCAGGAGTATCAGCGCCGAGGAGGCTCACCAAGCCTTGCACGGAAATCAACGGCGGTGTAACAAGCGATTCATACTAGATTGTTTATCCCATTTGTTCGTCTTTACATTGGATTGATTTTGTTGTGTCTCAATCTCTTTTTTTATAGCTTTTTATCATCAATACTATTTAAATAGTTTTCAATTTCATCTACTACAGACTGCACGCAGCCCTCTTCGAATGGAKAGATCAAATTCGCTTCCTCTACTAATTCTAAAAACGGCTTACTTCCGCCAAGCTTACACAAATGAACGTAATCTTGCCATGCTTGTTCATGGTTTTCTCGATCTTTTTTCCAAAATTGAAATGCACAAATTTGAGCGAGCGTATAATCAATATAATAAAACGGAGACGTGTAAATATGAAGCTGGCGCTGCCAGAAGCCCCCGCTTTCTAGATAGTGATGGCCGTCATAGTTTTTAGAAGGCATATATTTCTTTTCAATTTCTCGCCACGTTTGTTTTCGTTGCGAAGGCGTCATCTCAGGGCGTTCGTATACAGCATGCTGAAATTCATCTACCGCTACCCCGTAAGGCAAGAAAGTTAAGCCTGAGCTTAAATGAGAAAACTGGTATTTATCTTTGTCTTCTTTAAAGAACAACTCCATCCAAGGCCATGTAAAATACTCCATGCTCATCGAATGGATTTCAGCTCCTTCATGCGTAGGCCAGTGATACTCATTGGTTTCCATATCTCGGCTGGAATACACTTGAAAAGCATGCCCTGCTTCATGCGTTAACACATCAATATCCCCTGATGTTCCATTAAAATTCGAAAAAATAAACGGTGCTTTGTATTCTTCAATAAACGTACAGTAGCCTCCGCCTGCTTTGCCCTTTTTAGCGACTAAATCCATCAAATTATTTTCAAGCATAAATGAAAAAAATTCGTCCGTCTCTTTAGAAAGCTCTTTATACATAACCCGTCCATTTTCAATAATCCACTTTTCATCACCTTTTGGCACTGCGTTTCCTGTTTCAAACTGAAACGGTTCATCATAATAAGTTAAGCTCTCTACTTGAATTCTTTCCTGCTGACGCTTTTTTAGTTTTTCAGTAAGGGGAACAATATACTCTTTTACTTGTTTGCGAAAAGCGGCAACCATTTCAGCATCGTAGCCTATTCTAGACATACGAGCATAGCCCACTTCTACGAAATTTTCATAGCCTAATTTTTCAGCAAGCTTGGTCCGCACTTTTACAAGTTTGTCATAAATATCATCAAATTCCTCTTCATGATCGGTAAAAAATTGAAATTTCGCTTCTGCTGCTTTTTTTCTCATTTCTCGATCAGGTGACTCCATAAACGGATCGAGCTGAGCTAACGTTCTTTCTTCTCCTTCAAATACAATTTTAGCTGACGCCACTAGTTTCGTATATTGAGACGATAGCTTATTTTCTTCCTGAAGCTCTTTTACTATTTCCGGAGAGAACGTTTTTAACTGCATTTCAGCAAGAGAGAACAGCTGCTTGCCCCACTTTTCTTCTAGTTGCTGTTTAAAAGGCGAAGAGATTAACGCTTTGTAAAATTTCTCTACATATCCTTCTAAAAGCGGCTGTGTTTCATCAAAATAGTCTTGTTCTTCCTTATAAAATTCATTCGCTGTGTCGATAGAATGACGAATATAGCAGATGTTCCCCATTGTGCTGTACTTGGAATACGCATCATTTGCTAAACGAATTGCCTCGTTTTGCTGACTGACTGACGCTGCTTCCTTAAAGTGTGTAATGGCCTTTTCAAACTGCTTTTCAATTTCATTCATATCAGGTCGCGTATATGTATAATTCTCAAATTTCATCATTTGTACCCCTTTCTCTATTGTCTGTATGTAACCTAATTCGTTTTTATCCAGCTGTATTCCTGTTAATTTCAATTTTTTGTCACTTTTTATTTTTTATGTCGATTGGTTATGAAAGAAGTCATAGAAAAAAACTCGTTTGTTCAACAGAAACAAACGAGCTTTCCTTAATTAATCAGTCGATTCCGGCAAAAATTCATCTGCATAGTGTCCTAATTTCTTAAGCATCGAAATAGCAACTTCCTTTTCTTCGCTAGACAGGACGGATAAAATATCATGAATTCTTTTTTCGTGACTCGGAAACATGCTTTCAATCATTTCCTTACCTTGCTTGGTGATAGCTGCATAGGTTACACGACGATCGTTCGGACAAGCAACGCGCTCTAAGAAGCCTTTTTTCTCAAGCTTGTCTACTACATACGTAATACTGCCGCTTGCGAGTAGAATTTTTCCGCCAATTTGCTGCAGAGGCTGCTGGCCTTTGTGGTACAATAACTCTAGGACARCAAATTCGGTTGGATTCATTCCATGCTGTTGAATAAATTTATGCACATGATCATTAATTGAACGATTGGCACGAGATAGTACAATAAATAATTTAAGAGATTGGTCTAACTCTTCTCTAGTTACATCATTCGTCATTTTAATCAGTTCCTTTAATATTATCTTGATATCAAGATAATACTAAAATTTCCCTTCAAAGTCAATCAAAGCAGGCTTATTTCAGCGGTTATTCTCTCCGCTTGTACAATTTTTTTGATAAAAAATGTATATAAGTGGATTTATACATATGCTTTTAATACAATAAACATATGACCATTACATAAAAAGGTGAATGATTATGAAACCAACCCATTTATTATTTAATTCCGCGATTGGTTCACAAAAGCCTGAAACAATCGTTAACCGGCAAAATCCCTGTCCCTTTTGCGACGTAGAATCTCTTACAGGCATTATTGAAAAACAAGGACCTATCATTTGGCTGAAAAATAAGTTTCCCGTTCTGCAAGATGCTTATCAGACGGTTATTATTGAGACTGATGAATGTTCTTCGGAACTATCTATTTATCCAAAGGAACATCTGTACACCTTGCTGAGCTTCGCTACTGAACGATGGATATCTATGATAAACAGCGGAGAATATGCTTCTGTTCTTTTCTTTAAAAACCACGGCCCCATGTCCGGAGGATCATTACGACATCCTCATATGCAAATTATTGGTTTAAATGAGATGGATGTAAATGAAAATGTGAAGCTAGAGCAGTTTGAAGGAGTCACAATTGCCCAAAATGAACACGTCACATTTAATTTATCTGTAAAACCTAGAATGGGCTTTTTTGAATTTAACGTGATAACGGATCAGCTTGACAAAGAGATGCATGCATTTGCAGATTATCTTCAAACGGCTGCTCACTATTTATTAAATCATTTTCATCGTAGCTGCACGAGCTACAACTTATTTTTTTATAATCTTAAAAACGGCAAAATTGCGGCGAAAATCATTCCTCGCTTTGCCACATCTCCTTTGTATGTAGGATATGGCATTCCTCAAGTTTCCAATAAGCTTGAGCACATTGCTAACCAAGTTCAGGAGCTGTACTTTACCTAAAAAGTTGAACCTTCACTGGTTCAACTTTTTTGTAAGGTTATTGCATAAAGCTATTCACTTTTAAAATAGTCATGCTCATAGAAACCAAAAAAACATACACTAAAAGAACGATGTGAATTGAGGATAAAAAGAAGAATACGTAAAAGGAGACGGTTTATGACTGAGGTACTAATTGGAAGCATTCTTTCTGCGCTATCGACTGGAGTAGGCGCTTTGCCTATTCTGTTTTTGAATCAAGAACTCACTCATCGCTGGAAAGATATACTTCTTGCGCTCACTGCAGGTATTATGACAGCAGCTTCTACTATGAGCTTGATTCCAGAATCTCTTCAAAGCGGCGGGTTTTTCCCCTTAGCCATTGGCTTACTGCTTGGAGTTGTAACATTAACACTCTTGGAGCAGAATATTCCTCACATTGATCTTGAGCATTCTAAAACCGGCATTCAGTTTGATGAAAAAGCACTTTTAATTGTTTCCGCTATTACTTTGCATAACCTTCCTGAAGGACTGTCTGTTGGTGTTAGCTACGCTTCAAATGTTGAAAATACAGGGAACTTAATCGCCCTTGCAATCGGTCTTCAAAATGCACCTGAAGGACTGTTGGTAGCGCTATTTTTAGCTCAGCAAAATATCAGTAAAATAAAAGCATTTTTAATTGCTACCCTTACAGGCTCCGTTGAGATTGTAACGTCTTTACTCGGGTTTTATTTAACTAATTTTGTTGATTCTCTCGTTTCATATGGATTAGCTTTTGCTGCTGGAGCCATGCTTTTTATTATTTATAAAGAGTTGATTCCAGAAAGTCACGGCGATGGAAACGAAAGATTTGCTACCTATTCGTTTATTTTTGGTATTTTGTTTATGATCTTTTTAATTAACATTTTTTAAAGGTGAAGAGAGGCCACGGGCAGCATGATTGTTTTACTGCCCGATCCCGAATGCTTGTCCTGTATTACAGCTTTGAAAAAGATAAAAAGCGGCTAATCAGTGTGGCAAACGATGTCTTTTCTTCCTCTTCTTTTAAACGCTTCTTTTGATAAACGAGTAAGAGCTGATCAAGCTCTTGACTACAGGTAACGGTTTCTTCATTAGTCAAACCTTTTTCTTCTCCGAGCTGCACCATCTTTTGTCTTTTTTGGACGATTTCTACTAATAATCTCTCTGATTTCGTTCTATTTCTCACTCCAAACACAAAATCCTCTCCTATGACAAAGAAATTAGCTTATAACGCATTATTACAAATTCTACTAAATATGTAAATAGAGTCGCAATAATAGACATTTTTTTTGCAAAAAAATTATTTTGTCGGAATTTACAAGCGCTTACATTACTATAGGAATACCATTTATCTTTTTTTTACAACTTGTTTTTCGACAAAAGATGCTGCTTGTCGAATCGAAAAAAGATTGAAACATAACGAAATCAATACAATCTAAAAACGAACAAATAGGATACATGAGCCGAACCGCTTGTCCCGCAGGAATTTTCGCCTTGCCCTCGAGTCAACAGCTAGAAGCAGCTAAATATATGAAGCCTGCGTTCGCCCTCACCATAAAAAAATCCGAAMGAAGTTGATTCTTAATCAAGAATCACTTTGTTCGGATCTTCCTTCAGCTAACATACTTTTGTCTCTATATCTTTTTCTATTCAGCTTTCTGAGCAGCAATTTGTACAGCATCCCATACCGTAGCAAAAGGAGGGGCATACGAAAGATCTAGCATGGTTATTTCATCTGTTGTCAGGCGGCAAGTAATAGCTGTCGCAAATACATCGATTCGTTTTGCTACTCCTTCTTTCCCAATCATTTGAACCCCCAAAATCTCTTTTGTTTCAGGATGATAAACAAGTTTTATCACAATCTTTTCAGCTCCTGGATAGTAAGAAGCATGACTCGGAGCCTCTGCTGTGATGGCTTTGTATAAAAGAGAATTTTCTCTTGCTTCTCTTTCTGAAATGCCGGTTTTTCCAATTTCATAGTCCATCACTTTGACAATACTTGTACCTACAACACCCGGAAATTCTCGCTTTTCTCCCCCTAATCGGTAACCAAGAACCCTTCCCTGCTTATTAGCAATGRTTCCAAGAGCAATATGAACATCTTTTTTTAATACGCGGTGATAGCTCGTTGCACAATCTCCTGCTGCGTAGATATGAGGCACGTTGGTTTCCAACTTCTCGTTTACTAAAATAGCTCCATTTTCAAGCATCCTTAGTCCGTTTCTTTCTAAGAATTGCGTATTCGGACGAACTCCTACATTTACAATCACTAAATCTGTTTGATACGTTTGGCGGTTTGTTTGAACGTGAGTGACGGAACCATCTGAATGCAACAATGCTTCCACTTCTTCTTCGAAATGAAATAAAATATCGTCATCTAGCTGCTTTTGCAACTGCTCTGCCATTTCTTGATCTAAAATAGATAGAATCTGCTTTCCCTGTTCAATAACCCGTACTTCTTTTCCCAAAGCCTTCATTGCTTCAGCTACTTCCATTCCGACATATCCTCCGCCGATAATGGTGACTTTCTCTACGGAGTGAGCCTGTAGATATGTATAGATTCTTTCGCTGTCTGCTAATGATTTTAATGTGCATACATTCGGCATGTTATCACTCATAAAATTGGGTTTAACAGCTGTTGTTCCAGTTGCAATGATGAGTTCATCATATGTTACCTCTTTTTCCGTTTGCGTCTTTACATTTTGCACTACTATGTATTTTTTTGTATGATTTACTTCTTTTACTTCGTGAAAAAGATGGACGGAGATGTTTCGCTCTTCAAACTCTTGTTTCGTCCGAGCAACCAAATCATCTTTTTCTTTTACAACACCTGACAGATAGTAAGGCATGCCACATGCGCTATAAGAGATATCTCCACCTTTTTCAAACACAAGGATTTCCACTTCTTCTTTTTCTTTCATCCGACGAAGCTGTGAAGCTGCGCTCATTCCGGCGGCTACTCCTCCTATAATGACGACACGTTTCATCTATACTCCCTCTTTCTACATAAATAATAGGCTATACTATTGTTTTTCCTTATTCTTTCCGATTTCAAACGAAAAAAAACGGCTGTTTACACAGCCGTAGATGTTTGTTTTGAGCGGTAATACGTTAAAGCCAAGGCTCCTGCTAATACAGCTCCTTTAATAATGTCTTGCATATAATACGGAACATTTAGCATCGTTAACCCATTTAACAGCACACCAATTAAAATAGAACCAATCAGCGTCCCGAATACATTCGGTTTCCCTGCTCCAAATACGGAAAAGCCAATGTATGTAGCAGCTACGGCATCCATTAAAAATGGTGAGCCGGCGTTCACTTCTCCTACCCCAATACGGGCAGCTAAAACGACTCCTCCAATTCCAGCAAGCAAACCTGAAAACATATAGGCATACATACGGTAACGATTAACCGGTACACCCGAAAGTCTTGCTGCTTCTATGTTCCCTCCTGTTACGTAGAAAAAACGCCCAAACTTCGTATAGGAAAAAACGATATGAACAAGCAGCACAGTCAGCAGCATAATGATAACCGGGACAGGAATACCTAGTAAATGACCTTGCCCCAGTGCAAGGAAAGATGGAATAAAAATTCCCGGAGCTCTGTCTCCGCTTGGTAAAGGCATATTGGTATAAATGGCTGAGCCTTTTGTATACGTTAATAAAATCCCCTGTACGATGAACATCATTGAAAGAGTTGCTAAAATATCAGGAATCTTTACTTTCACTACTAAAAAAGCATTTACTAACCCGATAAGAAGCGATGCAATAATTGGAACAATGATAGCGACTGCAATTTCTTGTCTGTGTAAAACAAGCATAGAGGCTGATAAAATAGTGGCTAACCCCGCCGTAGACCCTACAGATAAATCGAGTCCGTTGACGGTTAACGATATCGTTACACCAAGCGCTATTAAAGTAACAATGGAAATAGAGCGCAGGATATCACTAATGTTTTCTCCTGTTAAAAAGTTAGGTGTGGCAATGGAGAAGATAATCATAATAACAAAAATCATTAAGACTGTCCCATATTTATAAAAAAAGTCGAAAACACTTATTTTTCTCTTTGGTTTCGCTACAGGTTCTGTTACATACTCCGCACTCATCCTTTTACTC
>NZ_JBFULJ010000136.1:0-7647 GCF_056400385.1 Priestia sp. P5_B4 | reverse complement strand
GTTGATGTAAAAGAAGAGGTCATGTCTATAGACATGACCTCTTTCAATCACATATGAAATTACATAAGCTTTTGTTTTAGCTCTGAATCAAAGCTTTGTGCACGAATCATATCAATTTCCAACTGATATGGTGCTTTTTTATTCTTCTTATCTTCTCCTACATAAGGAGTTTCTAGAATTTTAGGAACTTCTTTAAACGCTGGGTGATGAACAATACAATTCAGTGCACCAAATCCAATTTCACCAAACCCAATGTTTTCATGGCGGTCTTTTCGAGCACCGCGTACATTTTTACTATCATTGATGTGAAGCACTTTAATTCGCTGTATTCCTACGGTTTTGTCAAATTCATTTAATACACCGTCAAAGTCTTGAACGATATCATAACCAGCGTCATGAACGTGACATGTGTCAAAACAAACAGAGAGCTTTTCATTGTGCGTCACGCCATCAATAATTTGGGCAATTTCTTCAAAGCTTCTTCCACACTCTGTTCCTTTTCCAGCCATTGTCTCAAGCGCAATTTGAACTTCTTGATCAGCTGTTAACACTTCGTTTAGACCTTTGATAATTTGCTGAATACCGGCATCTGCTCCAGCGCCCACGTGAGCTCCTGGGTGAAGAACAATTTGCTTTGCGCCAAGAGCATGGGTGCGCTGAATTTCAGACGTTAAGAAATCTACTCCAAGCTCAAATGTTTCGGGCTTTGTTGTATTTCCTAGATTAATGATATAGGGAGCATGTACAACAATATCTGTCATTCCATGCTCTTTCATATGCAAAAGACCAGCTTCAATATTAAGCTCTTCAATCTTTTTGCGACGAGTATTTTGTGGAGCGCCTGTATAGATCATAAACGTATTTGCTCCGTAAGAAGCTGCCTCTTCACTTGCTCCTAAAAGCATCTTTTTGCCGCTCATTGATACATGAGAACCAATTTTCAACATTACTTTTTACACCTCTAACCTATTGCGATTAACGATTGTTGCGTCTTTCACTACGCTTTTTCTTTTGCACATACTTTGTAATTTCACGAGCACGTTTTTTCTTGTAGCCAGGCTTTACTTTCTTCGGCTTTTGAATAAAGCGATGTGCCTCTTCTCCCACTTCATCCGCTTTCTTCACACGCTTTTTACGGCGGTTACGGTCATCGATGGAAACCCATTCTTGCTTTTGAAGATCTTTGTTTACAAACTCGATTCCCATTTTCTCTAGCTTATTTACTGCATCTTCATCTTCCACATCGAAGATTGTAGCAGCAATTCCAGAATGACCGGCACGAGCTGTACGTCCTACGCGGTGAATGTAGAAATCTAGATCTGAAGGAAGCTCAAAGTTAATAACGTGTGAAATTCMTTCAATATCAATACCGCGAGCTGCTAAATCTGTCGCTACTACGTATTGAAATTCTAAATTATTAATTTGCTTCATCATTTTCTYACGGTCACGAGGAGATAAGTCTCCGTGAATTCTTCCTACTTTTAATCCTTTAGACAGTAGATCATCTGCTACTTCGTCCGCCATTTTCTTTGTATTTGTAAAGACGATAGCTAAATAAGGATTATACGAAATAAGCATATCATGCAGCAGCTTAAACTTGTTACGATGACGCAGTGGAACTAATACATGCTCTAATTTAGCTGCTGCTGCTTGCTTCGGCGAAACATGCGTAAATTTTGGATTTTCCATGTATTTTTTTAAGAATGGCTTTAATTTTTCAGGAATAGTTGCTGAAAAAACAAGCATCTGTAATTTTTCAGGCATATTGCTTGCCAAACGGTCCACATCTTCTAAAAATCCCATATCAAGCATTAAATCAGCTTCGTCTACTACTAACGCCTTTGTTGTATACACAACTAACGCTTTTTCATTTACTAAATCAAACAAACGAGCCGGTGTTCCTACAACAACTTGAGGCTGCTTCTTTAATTTGTCGATTGTACGCTGCTTATCTGTACCGCCGATAAAACATTTTGCTGAAATTCCTTCTCCTTCAGCACTGTGTTTTGTTAGCTTTAATACTTCTTGATAAATTTGAGAAGCAAGCTCACGAGTTGGAGCGGTGATTACAACTTGTACTTCTTCTTTTTTAGGGTCTACCTTTTCAAGTAAAGGCAATAAATAAGCGTGTGTTTTGCCGGTCCCTGTTTGCGACTGACCAATTACGCTTTCCCCTTTTAAAACGGAAGGAATTAAGCGCTCCTGAATCTCTGTAGGCTGATAAAAACCTAATTGTTTAATTGCTTCTATTAAAAATGGTTGAAACTCAAAACGTTCAAAGTTTGTTTTTTCCATAATAGTCTCCTTTTTTACATTCACGTTCATCTTTTAAGGCACAATATATGATTATAATCGATTTTTCCTTCTGTGACTACTTCTCATTCATATTACTAAAACTTATTACCTGTTTCAAAAACATTTTATCGCGAGTTGCATACGATAGTAAAAGAAAATCTACTTTACTAMAGGAGGTGCGTCCTTTGCTACAGCGAAGACCACCATTTCCACCCGGTATGCAAAGAAGAATGATGCCAGGAATGCCACCACAAAACGGCTTTGGGCAACAACCTGGTAACTTTGGCCAATTTAATCCATTACAGCAGTTTCGTAACTTTGCCCAGCAAACAAATGCTCAACAATCATTTTACCCGAATCAGCAAGGCCTGAACCGTGGAGGAGGTAACTTCTTAACTCGCCTATTCCGAAGGGGAGGAAATAGAAACATACCATTTCAACAAGCGGCTGCAGCTGCTCCTCGAGGTTCTTTGTTTTCTGGACTTTCAGGAGCCCAAGGTGCTGCAGGAGCGACTAACTCTTCTTCCCTGCTTGGAGGTTTGCAAGGATTAACGAACCCTGCTAACTTGAGCTCCATGATGGGGAATGTTCAGCGAGTACTAAAAGCAGCGGAAACGATGGGACCTATGATTCAACAATACGGACCTCTTGTCAAAAATGCTCCTTCTCTGTGGAAAATCTATCAGGCCTTGCGCTCAAGTGATGACACAGATGAAATACTCGAAGCAGAAGGAACAGAGGTTTCTGAAACTGATGAAAGCAAAGACAGTAAGGTTTTATCAGCAGGCGCAGAAAGCACGGATTCATCCGATGATGAGCTGGATTTCTTTGAAGAAGAAATTGAACATTCATCCAGAGATCGGGTGTCTAAACCAAAACTTTATATTTGATAAATCCGCTGATTCCTTAAGGAAATACCGTGAGCAAAAAAAGAATATCTTTGTATTCTTCCTTCCTCTTTTATATAATAGAAGCGAGTTGAATTGCTCGTCAGGATTATGATGAGGAGGAAATTGAAATGAAAGTTATTAAAATTGCACCGCGCGGCTATTGTTATGGTGTAGTAGACGCAATGGTCATTGCACGAAACGCCGCTTTAGATAAATCATTGCCTCGACCAATCTATATCTTAGGAATGATTGTTCATAATAAACACGTTACAGATGCGTTTGAAGAGGACGGCATTATCACACTGGACGGTGCTAATCGCCTAGAAATCTTAGACCAAATAAATGAAGGAACCGTTATTTTTACTGCGCACGGAGTATCTCCAGAAGTAAAAGAACGAGCAAAAGAAAAAGGCTTAACAACAATCGATGCTACATGTCCGGATGTTACAAAAACCCATGACCTTATTCGCCAAAAAGAAAAAGAAGGTTATGACGTTATTTATATCGGAAAACGAAATCATCCTGAGCCAGAAGGTGCACTTGGTATCGCGCCAGATATCGTTCATTTAATTGAAAAAGCAGAAGACGTAGCCCATTTAAATATTCAACGTGAGAAAATCATTGTAACAAATCAAACAACAATGAGTCAGTGGGACGTTGCAGAAGTAATGGAAAAGGTAAAAGAAAAATATCCGCACGCTGAAGTTCACAAGGAAATTTGTTTAGCTACACAAGTTCGCCAAGAAGCTGTAGCCGAGCAAGCAGGTGAAGCAGATGTTACAATTGTTGTAGGAGATCCTAAAAGTAACAATTCAAACCGTTTAGCTCAAGTATCAATGGAGATTGCCGGCACTGAGGCATATCGTATCGGTGACATCTCAGAGCTACAGATTGAATGGTTGATGAATGCGAAAACCGTAGCTGTTACGGCAGGCGCATCTACCCCTACTCCAATCACAAAAGAGGTCATCAATTTTCTAGATCAGTTCGATCCAGAAGATGAAACAACGTGGACACGTGAAAAAAGCGTGCCTCTTTCAAAGATTTTACCAAAAGTTCGAACAAAAAAATCGTCTTAATAGACACAAAAGAAGGTGTTGACATTTTTCAACACCTTCTTTCTTTGTTACATAAACGTAAATGGGTTTGTGTCTACTTTTGAATCAAATACTTCACACTCAAAGTTTTTTGCATCAAAAAGACTGTTTAATAAACGCGTTACACCTTGTCTCATGACTTTTTCAACATGATGACCAGGATCTACAACGTTTAATCCCATTGCCATTGCATCATGCGCCACGTGGAAATACAAATCTCCTGTTACATAGGCATCTGCTCCGCTAAATTTTGCGTTTGTAATATATTTGTTTCCATCTCCGCCAAGAACAGCTACTTTTTTCACCGTGGCATCCATAGACCCTACTACTCTAACACCATCCACATCCAATGCTTGTTTAACATGAGCGGCAAACTGTTTTAACGTCATCTCTTCTTTTAACTTACCAATTCGTCCAAGTCCAAGCGTCTCGCCCGTTTGTTCCACTGGATAAATGTCATAGGCCACTTCTTCGTAAGGATGAGCACTGAGCATGGCGCGAATAATTTTATTTTGCTGAACCGCTTCAAAAATAGTTTCAACTTTTGTTTCATTGACACATTCTAACTCTTCTTTTGAGCCAATGTATGGATTGGCTTCTGAAGAAGGTTTAAACGTGCCTTCCCCTTCAGTTGAAAACGTACAGTCGCTGTAAAGACCCACATGTCCAGCTCCCGCATCACAAATAGCTGTGCGCACTGCTTCAGCATGATTTGAAGGAACAAATACAGCAAGCTTTTTCAGCTGAATAGACGTTGTTGGAACCAGCACTTTTGTCTCTTGTAGCCCCAATGCTTCGGCCAACAAGTCATTTACTCCGCCTTTAGCTATATCTAAGTTTGTATGAGCAGCATATACAGCAATATCATGTTTGATGCATTTCTCTAAAATACGCCCTTCAGGACGATCTGTAACCACTTGTTTTAGAGGTCTAAAAATAGGAGGATGATGAGCAATAATCAAATCCACTTGTTTTTCAATCGCTTCGTCTACGACCGTTTCAAGAACATCTAACGTTACCATTACTTTTTTTACAGGCTTGTTTAACGTTCCAATCTGTAAACCAATTTTATCTCCTTCAACCGCTAAATGCTTGGGAGAAAATGATTCAAATGCTTCAATTACTTGAAATCCGTTAGGGATTTTACTCATTTTAACGCCTCCTCAATTAATGAGATGTCTTGGGTAAGTTTTTGAAATTTTGCTTTGCTTTCCTCGGACTGAGCCTGCTCCATTTGGCTGACAATTTGTTTAAGATGATTCAGTTCATGCGTCCACTTTGTCATAAAAGCAGAAGAGCGCTTTTCTTTTAAAATAGGGCCCATTAACACACCGGCTTTCACTTCACCGTTATAAGGAGCTAAGGCGTTTCCAGGTTCAGCGACGATGACTTCATACATACGACCGTCTTCTTCGATGATTTTTTCATCAATGATTTCCCAGTTGTGTTCAATCAGCCAGCTGCGAATATGATGTGAACCAATATTCGGCTGAAGTACAAGCCTTTTTACTCCTTCTAACTTTGCTTTTCCTTCTTCTAAAATCATCGTAATAAGCGTTCCGCCCATTCCGCAGATTGTAATACAGTCTACTTCATTCGGTGATATTACTTCTAGGCCATTTCCTTTTCGAACGTCAATAACGTCCGTTAAGCTTGTTTTTTTCACCTGCTGAATAGCAGATTGAAGAGGCCCTTCAGTAATTTCTCCTGCTACGGCACCGCTAATATATCCATTTAAATAAGCAAAACACGGCAAGTATGCATGATCTGAGCCAATGTCTGCTATCTTTGCTCCCAAAGGAATCGACTTTACTACTTCTTCAAGTCTTGTTGATAAGTTTAATTCATTCATTTTGTCACCTATTCTCTATGTGATTACTGTTCATTATTTTAACATAGATAGCTGCATGATTCCTATTTCTCTTCATGTTTTCCTTTTAGCTGAATGCGTATAAAAAATCACAAAAAAAAAGCCTGCTTTATAAATGAGCGGCTTTCCAGAAAATCATGTTTCTGAACTCTATTTAATTTCTGATACCCATTTAGCCATTTCCTTCGCTTTTTCCGGAGGAACCAGCCCAGGTGGCATGTTTCCTTTACCGTTTACAACAATATCTGCAATTTCGTCTTGAGAAACTTTTTTCCCAATTCCTTTTAACGAAGGACCTACTCCACCTTGATACTGATCACCGTGACAACCAATACAAGTTTTTTGATAAATTTCTTCTGGTTTAGCTGAAGCCTGCTGTTCCGCGCCACCGCCTTCTTTTTCAGCCGCGATTTCCTTTGCATTATTCAATCCGTTGAACGAAAGCGTTAACATTAAAGTAATCCCAATTACCGCAATTAATAAAAATGGTATTAGCGGATTTCGCTTCACTCACTATACCCCCTTTATGTATTCCCATCCCTAGAAATAACAAAATAGTATAAGCACTTTTATTTTACTTGAAAATGCTCATAAGTGAAAGGGTTTTATTTACATAATTAACTAATTTCTTATTGCGTATCTTAACAGCCAATTTGCCTTGCAATAACCGAGCGCTGAATTTCTGAAGTTCCTTCTCCAATTTCTAAAAGCTTGGCATCTCGTAAATACCGCTCCACGTGATACTCTTTCATGTAGCCATATCCTCCATGAATTTGAACAGCTTGACTGGCTACTTCCATACAAATTTCAGAAGCATACAGTTTACACATAGCAGCTTCTTTCGTAAATGGCTTTCCTTGGTCTTTTAACCACGCTGCTTTATACACCATATTTCTTGCTAACTCAATTTTCATCGCCATATCAGCTAATTTAAACTGAATCGCTTGAAACGATGAAATAGCTTTTCCAAATTGCTTTCTTTCCTGCGCATATGACAGTGCTTTTTCATAAGCCGCTTGAGCGATTCCAACGGCCATTGCGCCAATTCCAATTCTTCCCCCGTCAAGCGTCATTAGAAATTGTTTAAAGCCTTCTCCTCTTACACCGAGTAAATTCTCTTCAGGCACTTCAACATCCTCTAAAACGAGTTCAGTTGTATTTGAAGCATGTAGACCCATTTTCTCGTAATTGTCTATTACAGTAAAACCTCGAGCTTCTGTAGGCACGATAATAGCTGAAATTTCTTTTTTACCTTCTGTACGATTTGTAACAGCTGTTAAAGCTAAAAACTTTGCATAGCTAGCATTCGTAATATAGCATTTACTTCCATTAATCCTAAATGTTCCATCCTTCAACACTGCTTCTGTCTCTGTTCCCCCCGCGTCACTTCCTGCGTTCGGTTCGGTTAAACCAAACGCTCCAAAAGATTCCCCGGAGCATAAAGCAGGTAGGTACTGTTCTTTTTGCTCCTTTGTTCCGAATAAATAAATAGGTG
>NZ_JBFULJ010000135.1:0-7659 GCF_056400385.1 Priestia sp. P5_B4 | reverse complement strand
GAATTATTTTCCTAATTTAGCATTATGGAATTTTTCCATGATGCCTTCGTTAGAGAAAAGGTTACGAACTGTATCAGATGGTTTAGCACCATTTTGTAACCATTTAAGAGCTAGCTCTTCATCGATTTTAACTTCAGCTGGTTGAACTACAGGATTGTAAGTTCCAACTACTTCGATGTAACGTCCATCACGTGGTGAACGAGAGTCTGCTGCTACGATACGATAGAAAGGAGATTTTTTAGCTCCCATACGTTTTAAACGAATTTTTACTGCCATTTTATAAAGCACCTCCGAATATGTTTCAACAAGATAATATAATATCAAATAGGTAAAATGTTTGTAAAGGTTTTTTTCTTAACACTAGAAAAATATTTTATTTTCTATGGTTTTTCAGTCCAAATCAAGCGTTTTATCATGAAAAGAATGGAAGTTTCATACCCTTTTTCTTGCCTTTTGACATATTTGTCATTTGCTTCATCATTTTTTTCATGTCTTCAAATTGTTTAAGCAAACGGTTGACTTCTTGTACAGAACGTCCGCTTCCTTTTGCAATACGCTTTCTTCGACTTGCATTAATGATTTCAGGGTTTGTTTTTTCCGCTTTCGTCATAGAACGAATAATTGCTTCTACATGATTAATTTGCTTTTCATCCACCTGCAGGTTTTTGAGCCCCTTTACTTTATTGGCGCCCGGAAGCATACCAATCAGCTCATCAAGCGGTCCCATTTGACGCACCTGAGCAAGTTGATCTAAAAAGTCATCAAATGTAAATGACTGCGTGCGCAGCTTAGCTTCAAGCTCTTTTGCTTTTTCAGCATCTACATTTGCCTGAGCCTTTTCGATAAGCGTCAGCACATCACCCATACCTAAGATACGGGAAGCCATACGCTCTGGATGGAATGCTTCAATAGCATCCATTTTTTCTCCAAGACCGACAAACTTAATTGGTGTATCGGTTACTGCACGAATAGAAAGCGCTGCACCACCGCGCGTATCGCCGTCTAGTTTCGTTAATACAACTCCAGTTAATCCTAATTGCTTATTAAAGCTATCCGCAACGTTTACTGCATCTTGACCCGTCATCGCATCGACAACAAGGAAAATTTCGTCTGGGTTAGAAAGCTCTTTAATCTGTTCTAACTCCTCCATTAAATTTTCATCAACATGCAAACGTCCCGCTGTATCAATTAATACATAATCGTGATGCTCTTCTTTCGCATGAGCAATAGCTTGTTTCGCAATCTCCACAGGACTTACTTGATCACCTAATGAAAAAACAGACATGCTAAGCTGTTTTCCTAGTGTTTCAAGCTGTTTAATAGCTGCCGGACGATAAATATCTGCTGCTACAAGCAATGGATTACGGTTATATTTTTTACGTAATAAATTGGCAAGTTTACCGGTTGTTGTTGTTTTACCTGCACCTTGAAGTCCAACCATCATAATTACAGTTGGAGCTTTTGGAGCTACTGCAATCTTGCTTTGCTCTCCGCCCATAAGTGCAGTTAATTCTTCTTGTACAACCTTAATAACTTGTTGTCCAGGCGTTAAGCTCTTAAGAACGTCTTGACCTACAGCACGTTCGCTTACGCGCTTAACAAAGTCTTTTACTACTTTAAAGTTTACATCGGCTTCTAAAAGGGCAAGTCTAACTTCACGCATCATTTCTTTAACATCAGCTTCGTTAACTTTTCCTTTTCCTTTTAACTTTTGCAGTGTGCTTTGCAAACGGTCGGCTAATCCTTCAAATGCCATATACGCCGCCCCCTAATCTAATTTCTCGAGCGAATCAAGAAGAGAAGAAAGCTTACTGTTCTTGTGTAAGTCGGCTGCAAGTTCGTCTTTCAGTTGTTGAACAATTGATTGACGCTCTTGAAACCGTTGAAATAACAATAGCTTTTCCTCATATTGTTCAAGCATTTGCTCTGTACGTTTTATATTATCATAAACTGCTTGACGACTCACATCAAATTCTTCCGCTATTTCACCGAGGGAATAATCATCCAAGTAATAAAGTGACATATAACTTCTTTGTTTGGGCGTCAACAGCGCCTGATAGAAGTCAAATAAGTAATTCATTCTTGTTGTTTTTTCGAGCATATGCACGCTCTTTTCAACCATCTGACCGCCCCCTTGTTAAGTGAAAAGCCTTTACATGTTATTAGTTTAACTAGGCGAGGTTTGAATGTCAAGTTTTTTCCTTAACACCTCACATTTTCCCACTTAAAAGAGATGGAGATGGAGATATAACTAAATTACTTCAATTTAAAGAAGAATAAATATGAAACCTGCATCCACCCTGCTAATAAAAAAATCCGAACGATTAATCGTTCGGATCTCCCTTCAACTAAGATACTTATATCCCAGCCTCTTTTTAGATTACGCCTCTTTTTCTGTTTCTTCTTCTACAGCATTGGCAAATAACCCATAGATATATTGCTCCGTGTCAAACGGCTGAAGGTCGTCCACTTTTTCTCCAAGTCCAACGAATTTAACAGGAAGCTTCAGTTCGTTTCGAATGGCAAGAACAATTCCGCCTTTAGCCGTACCATCTAGTTTTGTTAACACAATTCCCGTCACGTTCGTTGCTTCTGAGAATGTTTTAGCCTGACTTAAAGCATTTTGACCCGTCGTCGCATCAAGTACAAGCAGTACCTCATGAGGAGCACCAGGAATTTCTCGCTCAATAACACGCTTTACTTTCTCTAATTCTTTCATTAAATTTACTTTATTTTGAAGGCGCCCTGCTGTATCACATAATAAAACATCTGCTTTTCGAGCCTTAGCTGACTGAACAGCGTCATACATGACAGCGGCAGGGTCAGAGCCTGCAGATTGCTTAATAACATCAACACCAACGCGTTCTCCCCATACTTCTAACTGCTCAATCGCACCGGCACGGAACGTATCTCCTGCTGCCATTACGACTTTTTTGCCTTCTTGTTTGAATTTATGCGCAATCTTCCCAATTGTTGTTGTTTTTCCAACACCGTTTACCCCTACAAACAAAATCACCGTTAAATCATTTTGCTGCATATTCAGTTCACCAATCTGTTCTTCACCAGATTCATAAATATCAATTAATTTCTCAGAGATGACTGCCTGTACATCTTGAGGATCCTTAATATTACGGCGTTTYACTTCCGATTTTAAGTCATCAATTAAATCCAACACGGTAGCCACACCAACATCAGCACTGATTAAAATTTCTTCTAATTCCTCAAAAAACTCTTCGTCTACTTGACGATAGCGAGACACTAGATCATTCACGCGTTCTGAAAAAGAATTGCGCGTTTTTGATAGGCCATCTTTAAATTTTTGGGTAACAGAATCGGTTTGCATTGTAATTTTTTCTTTTAGTTTCTTAAAAAAGCTCATTCGTACCACCCTTTCATTCTATGAGTTAAACATATTGCTTTGATTCTTCTAAACGAACAGAGACTAATTTCGATACGCCAGATTCTTGCATTGTCACACCGTACAGTACATCAGCTTCTTCCATTGTACCTTTTCGGTGAGTAATAACAATGAACTGTGTTTGAGTACTAAATTTGCGTAAATACGTAGCGAAGCGATGAACGTTTGCTTCATCAAGCGCTGCTTCCACCTCATCTAGCACACAAAACGGCACCGGACGTACTTTCAAAATAGAAAACAGGAGGGCAATGGCTGTTAACGAACGCTCGCCGCCTGACAGCAACCCTAGATTCTGCAGTTTTTTCCCAGGAGGCTGGGCAACAATTTCCACACCTGTATTTAATAAATCTTTCGGATCTGTTAATTTTAAATCCGCTTTTCCTCCTCCGAATAGGGAAGAGAACACTGTACCAAATTCATTGCGGATACGAGAGAACGTATCAGAAAAACGTTTCTTCATTTCCTCGTCCATTTCTTCAATCACTTGATACAGCGTATTTTTCGCTTCGTCAAGGTCCGCTCGCTGCGTATTTAAAAATTCATAGCGCTCTGAAACGCGTTCGTATTGTTCAATAGAACCTAGGTTTACGGTTCCTAATTCATCAATTGCCAGCTTAATGAGCTTGATTTTTTTCCTTGCTTCTTGAATATCTAATGTTAAAGGATATTTTTCTTTTGYTGCTTCAAAGCTAATTTCGTACTCTTCTGTCAGCTGCTGCAGACGGCTGTCTAGCTCTACGTCAATTCGATTGATTTTGACTTCTTCATCTTTTAAAGCATCTGTAATTTGTTTGTACTGACGCTGCAGCTCTTTTACAATCCTCTCTTCGTCTTCAAGTTTATTCTGGGCTTTCAACCGCTCTGATCTGCAGTCATCCATTAATTGTAACGTTTCTGTCTTTTCTTTTATTCGCTCATGCGCCGCTTCTTCGAGCTGAAGTTCACCCGAGTCGTTGCTCGTGATTTCACTCGTTAAAAGAGAAAGATCATCTGTAGTTTCAGATAAACGCTGAATGGTTTGATCAAGTTCAAAACACACTCTTTCATATTTTTCTTGCTGATTTGCGAGGAACTGTTCTTTTTTCGCAAGAAGGACTTTTACTTCTGTAAGCTCATGTTGAACCGTTTCTTTAGACGTTTGCTGTGTATGCTTGCGTGCAGCTAACTCTTCAATGTTTTTCTCTAATACATTTGCCTGCTGCTGATTTCCTTGCAAACTTGTATGCAGCTCATCAATTCGAGCAGACAAGCTCGTCTGATCTTGTCTAAAGCTAGCAATATCATGATCGTACATGGTTAAGCGGTCATTCACTGCTTTTTCTTCGATGTCAATTTGCTTTACTTCTCGGTCAGATTCCTGCTCTTTGTCTTTCAAGCGTTCCACAAATGCCTGCTGTTTATTAATTTCCTGCTGAAGCTCCTCAATCTGTGACTTTTTATCTTTCACATCTTGCTCGAGCACAAGCGTCTTTTGTTCCATCTCTTCTATTTTTGCCGTAATGGCTTCCACTTCACGCTGACGGCCTAACAAAGAGTTAGACTTTTGCTTCATTGAACCGCCTGTCATCGAACCACCGGGGTTGACGACATCTCCTTTAACGGTCACAAAACGATAGCGGTGCTGCACAAGACGGGCAAGTTCATTTGCACCTTTTAAATCATTGACTACAATAACAGTTCCAAGCAAATTTTTAATAACTCGGTCGTAGGTAGCTTCGTACTTAACAAGAGATGAAGCGATTCCTACATACGCTTCATGGCTCTCTAGCATAGAAATAGTTTGAGCGGGAACATAACGGTCTTTTACAGACGTCAGTGGTAAAAATGTAGCTCTCCCGTAACCATTTTGTTTCAAAAAGCCAATTGCCTGACGTGCACTTTGTTCGTCTTGAACGACAATATGCTGAGCTGCTCCTCCAAGGGCAATTTCAAGCGCTGTTTCATACTCTTTTGGCACATTAATTAGCTCAGCAATCGCGCCTTTGATACCTGCAAGCTTCTCATCACGCGCTTTTAATACTTCTTTTACACCGTGAAAATAACCTTCATAGTCTTCTTGCATCTCTTCCAGCATTTCTTTTCGTGATTTTGTCTGCTGTACGTACTGATAAGCTTGATAAAGAGTAGACTCTTGTTTGCGATAGGCTTGCCTTAATGACTCAAGCTTCTCTCCTTGCTGCTTATACACTTGTACAGCCTCCTGAAGCTCTTGACGAAACTGAGCAAGCCTTTTGATCGCCGCTTCTTTACGCTGCGTTAATTCACGGCGCTGTTCTACGTATTGCTCGTTGGATTTTGTTAAACGCTGCTCTTTTTCAAACGTTTGCATTTTTTGCTGCTCTAAAAATGAAATTTCATTTCGGGCGGATGTTTGAGCGTTCGCTAATTCAAAATACTCGCTTTTCATCTGTTCAAGTTTTTCTTCTAGATTCTCGCTGTACTGCCTGAACAGCTGTTCCTGCTCAGTAAGCTTCAGACGTATCTCTTGTACTTCTTTTTGAGATTGCTCAAGATCTTTTCCTTCGCTGTCTTTTGCTTTACTTAGCTCTTGATGCTTATGAGTATACTCTTTTACTAAACGTTCCAGCTGCTCTTTATTTTGAAAGGCATTTTTCTTACGCTCTTTTAATACTTCTTTTTTGCCTTCTAGCTTTTCTACTTCTTCACTTACATATAGTAGTTTTTTATGTAAAGAGTCTAGTTGTTCATCTATTTGCTGAATGTGCAAACGAAGGGTCTGGATTTCTCCTTCACGCATGCGAATATTCGTCGCGAGAGATTCTTCAAGCTGCTCGTGCTGAGCCATTTCAGCTTTTAATTTTTCCCATTTCTGATGAAGATCTTCAACTTCAAATACCGTAACAGCCACATCAATGTGCTCTAATTCTTCTTTTTTCTGCAAATAATCTTTTGCAATAGACGATTGAATCTGTAAAGGCTCTAACTGGCCTTCAATTTCATGAAGAATATCTACCACCCGATTTAAATTTTCTTGCGTTTCGAGAAGTCGGAGCTCCGCTTTTCGTTTACGCGTTTTGTATTTTAATACACCTGCAGCTTCTTCAAAAATTTTACGGCGCTCGTCAGATTTACTGCTTAGTACTTCTTCTACTTTTCCTTGACTGATAATCGAAAAAGCTTCTCTTCCAAGTCCTGAATCCATAAATAAATCGACAATATCTTTCAAGCGGCACGGCTGGTTGTTAATAAAAAATTCACTGTCTCCTGAGCGGTACACGCGCCTTGTAATACTAACTTCATGGTAGTCAAGCGGGAGAAACTGGTCATCATTTTCCAACGTCAGCGTTACGTCAGCCACGTTTACCGCACGGCGTGATTCGCTTCCCGCAAAAATAATGTCCTCCATTTTCCCTCCACGAAGCGATTTGGCTGACTGTTCTCCAAGCACCCAGCGTATGGCATCCGTAATGTTGCTTTTTCCGCTTCCATTCGGTCCTACTACCGCCGTTACACCTGGCACAAAATCTATCGATACTTTTTCTGCAAACGATTTGAACCCTGCAATATCTAATCGTTTGAGGAACATAGAAATCCCCCCTCACACTTGTAATCTTTTCATAGCAAATCCCCCTTTATAACGAATACGTTAAGAGGGGGATCATTTTATTTCGTTTGACTCGCTCTAATTTTCGTAATAGCTACTTGAGCTGCTTTTTGCTCGGCTTCTTTTTTCGAACGGCCTACACCAACGCCGAGCTCTTCACCATTTAACGATACGCGAGATAAGAATTCGCGATTATGCGCTGGACCTTTTTCTTGCAAAACTTTGTATTCTAATTGTCCAACTCCATCACGTTGAATCACTTCTTGAAGCTGGCTTTTGAAATCCATCACATGAGAAAAAGCACCTTCATTAATTTTTGGAAAGACAACTTTTTTTAGAATCGTTACTACCGTATCAAGCCCTTGGTCTAAATAAAGAGCTCCGATAAATGCTTCAAACACATCGGCCAGTAAAGCCGGTCTAGATCGGCCGCCTGTCATCTCTTCACCTTTTCCAAGTAACACTAGTTTACCAAAATCCATTTCATTTGCAAAAGTAACAAGCGACGGTTCGCACACAACTGCTGCACGAAGCTTCGTTAACTCACCTTCACTCATCGTTGGATATTTTTTAAATAAAAATTGTGATACGGTTAGCTCTAATACGGCATCTCCTAAAAACTCAAGACGCTCGTTGTCTTCATAYGGTCTTCTGCGATGCTCATTCACATAGGATG
>NZ_JBFULJ010000134.1:0-7743 GCF_056400385.1 Priestia sp. P5_B4 | reverse complement strand
GGTGGAGGTCTTGCTAAAATCGGCGGCTATATTGCAGGACGAAAAGACCTAGTGGAAGCTTGTTCATATCGAATGACAACTCCTGGAATCGGTGCAGAAGCTGGAGCGACGCTGTATAGCTTGCAAGAAATGTATCAAGGTTTCTTTTTGGCTCCGCACGTAGTCGGTCAAGCATTAAAAGGAGCGGTTTTCTCATCCGCTATGTTCGAAGAGCTAGGGATGCAAAGTGAACCGAAGTGGAACAGTGAACGAACGGATTTAATTCAATCCGTGCAGTTCGATGACCGCGATAAAATGGTTTCTTTTTGTCAGGCTATTCAATTTGCTTCGCCAATTAATTCACACGTAACGGCCTATCCTGCTTATATGCCAGGGTATGAAGATGATGTGATTATGGCAGCTGGAACGTTTATACAAGGAGCAAGCCTTGAGCTGACGGCAGATGGACCTATCAGGCCTCCTTATGTCGCTTACGTGCAGGGCGGGTTAACGTATGCTCACGTAAAAGTAGCAATATGCATGGCAGTAGATCAAATGCTGACGAAAGAACTTTTATAAAATATAAGATAGAAAGACTATTTTCTCCCCGCTAAGAAAGAAAAGATAGGCTTATAAAAATAAACGAAATGCTATTTATTTGTATAGAAGAAATGTTCAGAAAAATTTATGTTAGAATTACTAACATTCGGTTGACAGGTGAACTAACATAGCATACAATGTAAATAGTTAATCCAAAGGAGGAACTGAAATGAGTGACAACATTCGAAGAAATACGCCACTTTTCCCAATTGGAATTGTGATGCAGTTAACTGAGTTGTCGGCTCGCCAAATTCGCTACTATGAAGAACATGAATTAGTTGCACCAGTAAGAACAGAGGGAAATCGACGATTATTCTCATTTAACGATGTTGATAAGCTGCTTGAAATCCGTGATCTTATTGAACAAGGTGTAAACTTAGCAGGTGTAAAGCAGCTGTTTCATCTTCAAAAGGAGCAAAAAGGGCATAAGCAAGAAGAAAAAGTTGTGGCAGCAACAGCAAAGCCAGAATTAACGGACGATGAATTGCGAAAAATGCTTCGTGCAGAACTTATGCAAGCAGGCCGTTTTAATCGAGCAACTTTAAATCAAGGAGATATGTCCAGGTTCTTTCATTAATAAAGTTATCAATATTTATGCCGTTCGTATATGAGGGGTATAGATTATAAATATTATATAGAGATTTAGGGGAGGATCACACGATGGCAAAGTACACAAAAGAAGATATTTTCCGCAAAGTTCAAGAAGAGAATGTAAAGTATATTCGTCTT
The DNA here is from genome assembly GCF_056400385.1 of Priestia sp. P5_B4. NCBI lineage: Bacteria > Bacillati > Bacillota > Bacilli > Caryophanales > Bacillaceae > Priestia > Priestia sp. P5_B4. Next base: position 6,435 of record NZ_JBFULJ010000134.1, on the reverse strand, counting down.
CAGTTCACTGACATTTTAGGAACAATTAAAAACGTTGAAATTCCAGTAAGTCAATTAGAAAAAGCGTTAGACAACAAAATGATGTTTGACGGTTCTTCTATTGAAGGGTTTGTACGTATTGAAGAATCAGATATGTACCTATTCCCGGATATTGATACATTTGTTATTTTCCCTTGGACATCTGAAAAAGGTAAAGTAGCACGTTTTATTTGTGACATCTACAATGCAGATAGAACTCCGTTTGATGGCGATCCACGTAATAACTTAAAACGTGTGTTAAAAGAGATGGAAGAGTTAGGATTTACTGATTTCAACCTTGGACCTGAGCCAGAGTTCTTCTTATTCAAATTAGACGAAAAAGGCGAACCTACATTAGAATTAAATGATAAAGGTGGCTACTTCGACTTAGCGCCAACTGACCTTGGTGAAAACTGCCGTCGTGACATCGTATTAGAGCTTGAAGAAATGGGCTTTGAAATTGAAGCATCTCACCATGAGGTAGCTCCTGGACAACACGAGATTGACTTCAAATATGCTGCTGCATTAAAAGCTTGTGATGATATCCAAACGTTCAAACTTGTTGTAAAAACAATTGCACGTAAACATGGCTTACATGCTACATTTATGCCAAAACCATTATTTGGTGTGAATGGTTCAGGTATGCACTGTAACGTTTCATTATTTAAAGATGGTCAAAACGCATTTTATGATGAAAACGGTAATCTAGAGCTAAGTGATACTGCTCGTCAATTTATCGCAGGTATCATCAAGCACGCACACAGCTTTACAGCAGTAACAAATCCTACTGTAAACTCTTATAAGCGTCTAGTGCCTGGATATGAGGCTCCTTGTTACGTTGCATGGTCTGCTCGCAACCGTAGCCCATTAATCCGTATCCCAGCTTCTCGCGGCGTAGGAACTCGTGTTGAGGTACGTAGCGTAGACCCAGCTGCTAACCCATATTTAGCAATGGCTGTTCTATTAAAAGCTGGTTTAGATGGAATCAAGAACAACCTTGAAGCTCCAAAACCTATCGATCGTAATATCTATGTAATGACAAAAGAAGAGCGTATTGAAGAAGGTATCGTAGATTTACCTGCAACATTAGCTCAAGCTTTAGATAGCTTCCAATCAAACGAAGTTATGGTTTCTGCATTAGGTGAACACTTAGCAGAGCACTTCGTTGAAGCGAAAGAAATCGAATGGGATATGTTCCGTACACAAGTTCATCCTTGGGAACGTGACCAATACATGAGCCAATATTAATTCCTAAAAGTCCGAGAGATCGTTTATACGTTCTCTCGGACTTTTTTTGTTTTTCAAAATGAATAACATTGCGCATATTAAATATCGAACTAAGCTGTTCATAAAACAAGTATAGCTGCCTGTCGTACAATTTACAGGAGGCTTTTTTATGGTTTTGTTAGATACAGGAAAGAATTTGGTTATAAAAATTAAAAAGGATAAGCTTTTTGTCTCATTGAATCTATATGTAAAAGTAGTGTATAACAGATAGAGAGATTGTTTATGTGTTCACTCTGCACTTCAGTATAACTTCAAAGAATTTTCAGCCAGTCGTAGTATCATTAGAAAATACTGTTGGAGAGGAATGGAATGAAAATGCAAGAAGGAAATTTTTTTAAAGGTTTAGTAATAGGCATATTAATAAGCATTCCAATTTGGATTATTCTCATTGTTATAGGCGTTCTGCTTTTTAAATAGGCCTGTTCTCATAATAGAATAGACAAAACTTTCCTTTTAGTGTATACTTCAAATGAAAATGATAATTATTATCATTTGATCAACGAATCAACACTCTGCATATAGCTGTCACTCCTTGAGAGCTATCCCTATTTAATATTCTGTCTACAACGCAGAATAAACCGCTGCCTTTGAGTAGCGGTTCTTTTTTTAGTAATTTTCTACTTAGTAGGCTAGTATACGTAGCACTTTTTGCCCTCATACATATGTTAACAATAAGGAGGGACAAGTAATATGAAAAAAATCTATCTAGATGCAGGACATGGTGGGGCAGATGCAGGAGCAGTTGGAGCGAACGGACTGTATGAAAAAAACTTAGTTTTAAAAATTCAACAATATTTAATAAGCTATTTAAATAGCACCTACAGTGACTTTACGATTAAAACCACTCGTACCACAGATACTTTTTTATCGTTATCTCAGCGCGCTTCTCAAGCTAATTCGTGGGGAGCAGATGTATTTATGTCTATTCACGTAAATGCCGGGGGAGGAACAGGATATGAAGATTATGTTTATAGAAGCGCTAGCAATGCCAGTAAAACGTTTCAATCAATTGTCCACGGCCAAGTACAGCCAACGCTGCTGTCGTATAATCATCCGAATCGCGGTCGAAAATCAGCCAATTATGCGGTGCTTCGCTTAACAAATATGCCCGCAGTACTAACTGAAATAGCCTTTATTGATAACCGCACCGATGCAGCACTTCTCCAAAACGAAGCTTTTTTAAAAAGMATGGGTGAATCGTATGCAAAAGGAATTGCCGTATATTTAAATTTACCTCGTCGTGCAGTTCCAAACCCCAATCCAACACCAACTCCGAATCCATCACCTTCTGAACCAGGTACAAAAACGTATACGATCAAGCAAGGAGATACGCTTTACAGTATTGCACAGAAGTACAACATAACAGTACAAGCGCTTCAAGAAGCGAATACAGGGCTTTCTGATCCTTTAACACTACAGGTTGGAAAAACAATTGTTATTCCTTCAGGGACTTCACCAAACCCATCTCCAACACCGTCACCAACTCCACCTTCGGAACAATATCCACTTCCAAATGGAATTTTAAAACAAGGTGATTCTGGAGAAGCCGTGAAACAGCTTCAAAAAGCATTAAACGCGGTGAATTTTAAAGTAGGTTCAGTAGACGGAATATATGGAGTTCAAACGAAAGATGCAGTCAGACGTTTTCAGCTTGTGTATCTTCCTTATGATGTGGATGGCATTTATGGTCCTCAAACGAAAAACAAGCTAGCAGCCGTTTTAAAAGCAAAAAGTTAAAGCAAAAAGGTCTTCTGTAAGCGGGCAGAAGACCTTTTGTTTTTCTGTTAAAAGCGCCTTAAGCACTATTTTATGGTTTGCGTAAAATAATGCTTTACAAACCATTTGTACGGGAGTATATTATCTAAGAACAAAGGATAGTTATGAAAGAAACATGTTATCGATCATACCCTTTAACCGAAAATTATATTGACCTGTTATCGCTTAATTCGTCAGAAGTGGGGGACCCAAATTTGTGCATTGTCACTTGGGGTGAATCCTTTTTTAAAGGTAGGGCTACTCTYAWRGCCCGAATCCGACAGCTAACCYCATMAGCGTTTTGGAGAGRAGGTTTAAGCTGTGTAAAAACGCTGAGAACCCTTAGTGTTTTTTTTGTGCGCTTTTTTAACATAAAAAGGTATTTTTTAGGAGTAATATCACTTATTCGTGAACTTGTAACTGAGCTTAGCAATGAACAGTAAATAGTAGCTAAGCAATCATCGGAGGGAAATTACGTGAACTATTCAGTTCTCAAACGATTATTGATTGGAAAGCCGCTTAAAACAAAAGAGTTAGGCGATCAAAAGCTTAGTAAGCTTAAAGCACTGGCTATTTTATCATCAGATGCCTTATCTTCAGTGGCTTATGGAACAGAACAAATTTTGATTGTACTTGCAACAGTCGGCGTTCTTGCCTATTGGTATTCGATTCCAATTGCGCTTGGGGTATTGGTTCTGCTGACGGCTTTAATTCTTTCGTATCGTCAAATTATTTATGCGTATCCGCAAGGCGGAGGAGCTTATATTGTTTCGAAAACCAATTTAGGAGAAAATCCTGGGCTTATAGCTGGAGGATCACTGTTGGTGGATTATATTTTAACAGTTGCTGTGAGCGTTTCAGCAGGAACGGATGCCTTAACTTCGGCTTTTCCAACGCTGCATCATTACAATGTAGTAATTGCGTGTTTGCTGGTGATTTTTATTACCGTCTTAAATTTACGTGGTGTAACAGAATCCGCTTCTGTATTAGCTTATCCGGTTTATTTATTTGTTATTGCTCTTATTTTGTTAATAGCGGTAGGCTTGTTTAAAATAGCGACAGGTCAAGTTTCACCTGAGCTTCATCCCTCTCTCGGTACAGTAGTGCCAGGTATTAGTTTGTTTTTATTATTAAAAGCTTTTTCGTCAGGCTGTTCAGCATTAACAGGTGTAGAAGCTATTTCAAATGCAGTGCCTAACTTTAAAGAGCCAGGTGCAAAAAATGCTGTTCATACATTAATGCTGATGGGCGGTATTTTAGCCGTTTTATTTTCTGGCATCACGTTTTTAGCTTATTGGCTTGGCATTTCTCCAAAAGCAGATGAAACGGTTGTATCACAAATTGCATCGAGTGTGTTTGGACGAAATGGATTTTATTATTTTATTCAAGGCACAACAGCTCTAATTCTAGTGCTAGCGGCGAATACGGGCTTTTCAGCTTTCCCTTTGCTGGCTGTCAACTTATCGTCTGATAAATACATGCCAAGAATGTTTCAAATTCGTGGCGATCGACTAGGCTATTCAAATGGAATTGTGACCCTTGGAATTGCTTCTATTGTCTTAATTGTAGCTTTTAAAGGAGCGACTGAACAATTAATTCCTCTTTATGCAGTCGGGGTGTTTATTCCATTTACGCTTTCTCAAACAGGCATGATTGTCAAATGGCTTAGAGAAAAGCCGGCCGGCTGGCAAGGGAAGCTAACCATTAACTTAATTGGTGCCCTCATTACCTTAACTGTGCTAATTATTTTGTTTACAACGAAGTTTTCACAAGTATGGTCCGTGCTCATTTTCTTACCGGTTATTGTCTATATTTTTCATCGCATTCATACGCATTATGAAGCGGTAGGAGAGCAGCTTCGCATTAAGCAAGGAGAAAAGATTGGAAAGCTTGAAGGAAGTGTGGTCATTGTTCCTGTAGCAGGAATGACAAAGGTAGTAGAAAATTCATTAAATTATGCAAGAACGATTGGCGATACCGTTATTGCAGTACATGTAGCCTTTGATCGAGAAAGCGAAAAGAGAATGGAAGAGAAGTGGGAGAAGTGGCAGCCTGATATTCGTATTGTTACGTTTCATTCTCAATACCGCAGCTTAGTGCGGCCGCTGTTTCGATTCATCGATATGGCTGAGGAAAAAGCCCGGGAAAATAATATGGCTATTACGGTCGTTATTCCGCAATTCATTACGAAAAAAAGCTGGCAAAATATCCTTCACAATCAGTCCAGTCTGCTGTTAAAAGCACATTTGCTTTACCGTAAAAATGTAATTGTTACAACTGTACCGTACCGTTTTAAAAAATAATGAAACATGACTAAAAACCTCCAACTTGTATGTTGGAGGTTTTTAATTTTTAAATTCACATACACTAACCGTAATCGAATCTCATCAAAGGCGCAAACGGAGGGATTGTATGAGTGAATTAATTAAATTGTTGCGAAAGGGAAATAAATCGGCCATCATGGCCGCTGTAGTTAATACCATTATCTCTATCATTAAAGGAATTGCTTTCGCTTTAACAGGGAATGTAGCAATGTTTGCTGAAACGATGCACAGCTTAGGAGATGCAGCTAATCAGTTTTTTGTCTTTATAGGTTCGGCATTAAGTAAAAAAGCCCCGACCAAAAGATTTCCAAATGGTTTCGGCCGATTGGTTAATCTCGTTCTATTAGGAGCGGTTCTTGTAGTAGGAATTATGGCGTTTGAAACGATTAAAGAAGGATATCACCACATTCTTCATCCCACGAAGTCTTCAGGCTTTATTTTAAATATTGCAGTACTTGGCATCTCGGTGTTACTTGAGATGTTTGTCCTATTTAAGGCGATGAAAGAAATTTTGCACGATGTCGGAATGAATACCGCAGAGGTCAATGTTTTTACGCAAAGCTTTGTTCATTTAAATAAAGCAAAGCCAGCAACCAAGCTGGTCTTTATGGAAGATCTGGTAGCTACTGGAGGAGGCGTATTGGCGTTAATAGCCGTTTTCATTTCACGGTTTACACCTTTTCACCAAGCTGAAGGAATTGCTTCTATTTTAATTGGGCTTATGATGTTTTTTGTAGTAGGACGAGTATTTTTAGATAATGCTGCTGGAGCGCTTGGTGAAGCAGATAAAGAAATGGAAATAAAAATTGGCGCGATTGTCATGCAAGATGTACAAGTGCGTGATATTCAAACATTAATGGTGATGAAAGAAGGAGAAGAGCTTCACGTTGAATTAAAAGTAGAAATTGATCCTTCTTTAACAGTGGCAGAAGCTGATGATATTAAAGATCGTCTGGAAAATCGTATTTTACAGGAAAAAGGAGTAACGGATGTCATTATTGAATTTGATGAAGATGATGGAATTCCGGACTGGGCGCCAAGTGATTTACAG
>NZ_JBFULJ010000133.1:0-7827 GCF_056400385.1 Priestia sp. P5_B4 | reverse complement strand
CTTTTCATGAATCGGCAGGCCGTATTATTGCGGAATTTGTGATGGTCTACCCTCCCGGTATTCCTATTTTTATTCCTGGGGAAATCATCACTGAGGAAAATTTAACCTACATTGAAACAAACTTAGAGGCAGGTTTACCTGTGCAGGGTCCGGAAGATTTTGAATTAAAAACATTTCGTGTCATTAAAGAACATAAAGCAATTCAATAAAAAAGGTGCGGAAATCCGCACCTTTTTTTATTGAATTAATCTAAATCTTCATCTGCCTTTTGACATTCTTCGCTTTTACATGTTGAGTATAATCGCGTCACTTTCTCATCTTCGAAATGATCAATTGTGCAGTTACATGTTTGACATACGATTGTTCCCATTTTGTAAACTCCCCTTTAACCGTCTTTTTTGTAAGCGTTTTACAACTCTTGATATTATATTATTATGTCACATTAAATATGTCAACAACTAATTAGTATGTCACATTAAAAATATTTTTCACATAAATGTTATATTTGTTTTCAAAAAGCTGAACGCTTAGCATCATCTCTATTTATATGAAAAAACAATGTCTAATTTCACATCTATTTCAGCACTTTAAAATAATTAAGAAAAATAAGAATTTGTTCTCTTTCCGCTTTTTCTTACTAATAGGGTAGACATTTCATACAAACTTCACTAAAATGTATAACCATGTGGTTTCATGTATAGCTGAAAAGGCTATATGAAACACTATGTTATGTAAAATAGAATAGGAAAGGAGTGTTAATCGATGAAAAAACTGACTCCCGTTTTTATCATTTCGGTTATTATTGCTGCAGTATTTATCGTATGGGGTGTTATTCCGGAATCTACGCTAGGAAGCGCAGCTCTCACACCTGTTACATCGGCAATACATAGTTTTATCATCGAGAAATTTGGCTGGTATTATTTATTAGCGGCTACATTATTCTTGGTTTTTACGCTGTACTTAATTTTTTCAAAGTACGGAAACATTAAATTAGGTAAACCTGACGAAAAGCCTCAGTATGGTTATGTCTCGTGGTTTGCCATGTTATTTAGTGCTGGTATGGGGATTGGACTTGTATTCTGGGGTGTTTCAGAACCAATCAATCATTTTCATACTCCACCTTCTGGTGAAGGCGGTACAGCAGAATCAGCTCGTGCAGCTCTACGTTATTCGTTTTTCCACTGGGGTTTACATCCTTGGGCTATTTATTCCGTTCTTGCACTGGCCCTTGCATATTTTCAATTTAGAAAAGGTTATCCGTTCATCATCAGCAATATTTTACGTCCACTATTAGGAAAACGTGTTGATGGACCTCTTGGAACGATCATAAACGTCATCGCCGTATTTGCAACTATTTTTGGGGTGGCAACGTCTCTAGGACTGGGCGCTATTCAAATTACCGGTGGAGCCTCTTACTTGTCGCCAAGTATTGACAATAATTTCACGACTCAATTAATTGTTATTATTATCGTGACGTTCTTGTTCATGCTGTCAGCACAGACGGGGCTGAACAAAGGTATTAAGTATTTGAGTAACATTAATATTGTTTTAGCTATTCTGCTAATGCTGTTTTTGTTATTTGCAGGTCCAACCAACTTTATTATGGACTTATTCGTTACAACCATTGGCAGCTACATTCAAAACTTGCCGTCAATGAGTTTTCGATTGAGCCCGTTTGATAACAGCACCTGGGTTCAAGATTGGACAATTTTCTACTGGGCATGGTGGATCGCTTGGGCACCGTTCGTTGGTACGTTCATTGCTCGTATTTCACGAGGCAGAACCATTCGAGAATTTTTAATTGGTGTACTAGCTGTTCCGACCGTATTTGGTGGATTATGGTTTGCTGTATTCGGAGGTTCTGGGGTCTACTTAGACTTTTTTAAGGATCTTCCTGTTATGGATGTTATCAACAATAAAGGAACAGAAGTTGCTTTATTCTATGTACTTGAACAATTTCCATTTGGTACGTTCATGTCCATTGTCGCTATTTGCTTAATTGCTACGTTCTTTATTACATCAGCTGACTCAGCTACATTTGTTTTAGGAATGCAGACAACAAATGGTGATCTAAATCCTTCAGGCTCTATTAAACTTACGTGGGGATTAATTCAATCGTTAACAGCAATCATTCTGCTTTGGACAGGTGGTTTGGACGCGCTCCAAACAGCTGCGATTATAGCAGCACTTCCATTCTCAATTGTGCTGGTGCTAACCGTCTTCTCATTAATGAAAGCATTTAAAGAAGAAGGCGCATTGAAAAGAGAAAAGAAATCTGTGTAAGACAAAAAAAAGCGTTAGCTTATATAAGCTAACGCTTTTTTTATGCAATCTTACGCTGTGCAAAATAAAATTAGTTGATAACATGTCAAGCAGACAGCTGAAGTCGTACCCGTCATCATAAGCGCCAGTCTTTTAGATTTGACGTTCATTTCTGCTATGCCGTAAGCTAAATAAGCAAATACTAAAAATAAAATAATTTTAGATGTCAACTGATCACGTTTTGATAGCAATTCAACCAGTGAATAACCCACCCAAATAACAATGTGTAAGCTCCAAACGAAATACGTCTTCATAGCTCCTTCGCCGCCTTTTCATTCGTTATCCAAAAGAGCAATTTTTTATCTACCTATAAGGAAAGCACGTCCCACTTCATATGTATGCATCTAGAGCTCATTTAAGACTGCCTCAGCGCTTTTTACACGTTTCCTCTAAAGGAGGATACTCATCATCAACAAAAACTGTCTGACAAGCATCTGATACTTTATGAAAACCGTTTTCTTCAAAAAAAAAGCTGATGCATACGCATCAGCTTTTTAAAAACATTATTTCACAATGTGAATTGGGCTTCCAATAGCTACTTCAGCAGCTTCCATTGTGATTTCACCTAATGTTGGGTGAGCGTGAATTGTTAATGCGATATCTTCAGCTGTTACGCCAGCTTCGATAGCAAGACCAAGCTCAGCGATCATATCAGATGCGCTAGGTCCAGCGATTTGAGCACCAACAACTACTCCGTCTTCTTTACGAGTGATAAGCTTTAAGAAGCCTTCTGCAGCGTTAAGTGCAAGCGCACGTCCGTTAGCAGCAAATGGGAATTTAGAAGCTTTAACAGCTAATCCTTCTTCTTTCGCTTGTGCTTCAGTATAACCTACAGATGCAAGCTCAGGCTCAGAGAATACAACTGCTGGAATTCCTAAGTAGTCAATTTCAGCAGGTTCGCCAGCGATTACTTCAGCTGCGATTTTACCTTCGTAAGAAGCTTTGTGTGCAAGTGGTGGTCCAGTGACGATATCACCAATTGCAAAGATATTGCTTACAGATGTACGAGTTTGGTTATCGATTTCGATAAGACCACGGTCAGTCATTTTAACGCCAACTTGCTCAAGACCAAGCTCATCAGTATTAGGACGACGACCTACAGTAACTAATACGTAGTCAGCATCGATTACTTTTGACTCTCCGCCTACTTCAAACGTAACTTGTACGCCGTCAGCAGTTTCTTCAACACCTTTAGCCATTGCTTTTGTATAGATTTCAACGTTTCCTTTTTTCTTAAGGTTACGTTTAACAAGTGAACTCATTTGTTTTTCAAAACCAGCTAAGATTTCATCAGCAGCTTCTACAAATGTAACTTCTGTACCGAAGTTAGCAAAAGCAGTACCAAGCTCAGTACCGATGTAACCTCCACCGATTACAACTAATTTTTTAGGAACTTCTTTAAGCGCTAATGCACCTGTAGAGTTGATTACGCGCTCAGAGAATTTGAATCCAGGGATCTCGATTGGGCGAGAACCAGTTGCAAGGATAGCATTTTTGAATTTGTACGTTTGTGCAGAATTTTCATCCATTACACGCACAGTTTCGCTGTCAACGAAGTAAGCTTCACCTTTTACGATATCAACTTTGTTACCTTTAAGGAGGCCTTCAACACCGCCAGTAAGTTTGTTTACAACGCCGTTTTTGAATTCTTGAACTTTAGAGAAATCAACTGTTACGTTCTCAGCGATAATCCCCATGTCTTCAGAATGTTTAGCGTGTTCAAAACGGTGACCTGCAGCGATTAATGCTTTTGAAGGAATACAACCAACGTTTAAGCATACGCCTCCAAGGTTACCTTTTTCTACGATTGTAACTTTTTGACCTAATTGAGCTGCACGAATTGCTGCAACGTAGCCACCAGGGCCAGCACCAATGACAAGAGTATCAGTTTCGATTGGGAAATCTCCTACTACCATTTATTACGCCTCCATTAATAATAATTCTGGATCATTTAATAAACGCTTGATTTGGTTAAGAGCGTTTTGAGCTGTTGCGCCATCGATAATACGGTGGTCAAAGCTTAGTGATAATGCTAATACTGGAGCAATTACAATTTCACCGTCGCGTACAACTGGTTTTTCAGCGATACGTCCGATACCTAGAATTGCAACTTCTGGGTGGTTGATAACAGGAGTAAACCATTGTCCACCAGCAGAACCGATATTTGTGATTGTACAAGAAGCGCCTTTCATTTCAGCAGGAGCTAATTTACCATCACGTGCTTTTCCAGCAAGGTCGTTAATTTGATCAGAAATTTCGAACACAGATTTACGATCAGCATTTTTCACAACTGGTACTAAAAGACCTTTTTCAGTGTCAGCAGCGATACCGATGTTGTAGTAATGTTTTTGAATTACTTCATCAGTAGAGTCATCGATTGAAGTGTTAAGAGCTGGGAACTTCTTAAGTGCTGAAGTTAACGCTTTTACCACGTAAGGTAAGAATGTTAATTTAATACCTTGATCTGCTGCAACTGTTTTGAATTTTTTACGATGAGCAACAAGAGCTGTTACATCGATTTCATCCATTAATGTTACGTGTGGAGCAGTGTGTTTAGAGTTAACCATAGCTTTTGCGATTGCACGACGGATACCGCTCATTTTCTCGCGAGTTTCTGGTAGGTCGCCTTCAGGAATAGCTTGTGCTGCTGCTGCTTTTGGTTCAGCTGAAGCAGTTTCCTCTTTAGCTGGAGCTTCAGCAGTTGCTGTAGCTGTAGAACCACCAGATAGGAAGCCATCGATGTCATCTTTAACAATACGTCCGTTTTTACCTGAACCAGGAACAGCTTTAATGTCTACACCTTTTTCACGAGCATATTTGCGCACTGAAGGCATAGCAATTACTTTACGGTTAGGATCAACATCAGCTTGTGCTGCAGGAGCTGTTGCTTCTTCAGTCACTTCTTCAGTTGAAGCTTCTTCTTTAGCTTCTTCTGCTGGTGCATCATCATGATCGTCACCTTTGAATTTTAAGTCTTCGTATCCAGGAGCATCAAAAGTAACGATAACTTGTCCTACAGTAGCTACTGTACCTTCGTCAACTTTTACTTCTAATACTTTACCTTTTACAGGAGATGGGATTTCAACAACAGCTTTGTCATTTTGTACTTCTGCTAGTACATCATCCTCATCAATTTCATCTCCAGCTTTTACGAACCATTTTACAATTTCACCTTCGTGGATACCTTCACCGATATCCGGCAGTTTAAATTCAAATGCCACGTGTCTTCACCCTCCTAGTTAGTTGCGTTCAATTTGTTAGTGTTTATTTTATCTAAGACAGAAATCAGCACAAAGCTGATTTCTATCACAGTAAAATGCTAATTAAAATTCAAGTACTTTCTTAGCTGTTTCAACGATATCTTTGTGATCTGGTAACCATACGCCCTCAGCTTGAGAGAATGGGAACACAGTATCCGGTGCTGTTACACGTAATACTGGTGCTTCTAAGCTTAAGATTGCACGATCGTTAATTTCAGCTACAACGTTAGCTGCGATACCAGCTTGTTTTTGAGCTTCTTGAACTACTACTACGCGACCAGTTTTTTCAACTGATGCAAGAATTGTATCGATATCTAAAGGTTGAACTGTACGTAAGTCCACTACTTCAGCAGAGATACCTTCTTTTTCTAGTTCTTCAGCTGCTTTTAATGATGAGTGTACCATTGCACCGTAAGCGATAAGCGTTACGTCTGTACCTTCACGTTTCACATCAGCTGTACCTAAATCAATTGTGTATGATTCTTCAGGTACTTCTTGACGGAATGAACGGTAAAGCTTCATGTGCTCTAAGTATACAACCGGATCGTTATCACGAATTGATGAAATTAAAAGACCTTTTGCATCGTATGGAGTTGAAGGAATTACAACTTTTAAACCAGGTTGAGATGCTACGATACCTTCTAAGCTATCAGCGTGAAGTTCTGGTGTATGAACGCCTCCACCGAATGGTGAACGGAATGTAATTGGTGCATTCCAGCGACCGCCAGAACGGTAGCGCATACGTGCAGCTTGACCTGATACAGAATCAAGTACTTCGTATACGAAACCAAAGAATTGAATTTCAGGAACCGGACGGAAACCTTGAGTCGATAGACCCACAGCAAGACCACCGATACCAGATTCAGCTAATGGCGTATCGAATACGCGATCTTCGCCGAATTCTTGTTGAAGACCTTCAGTCGCACGGAATACTCCACCGTTTACGCCAACGTCTTCACCAAAAACTAATACGTTTTCGTCGTTTTTCATTTCTGTGCGTAACGCATCAGTAATCGCTTGAATCATTGTCATTTGCGCCATGGCTTACTTCGACTCCTTCTCTTTGTAGATTTCATATTGCTCTTGTAAGTTTGAAGGCATAGTTTCGTACATGATTTCCATTAAATCTGTAACTTTTTGTTTTGGATAATCGTCAGCCTTCTTAATAGCTTGTTTGATATCTTCTTTAGCTTGCTCGATTACTTTGTTTTCTTCTTCTTCATTCCAGATGCCTTTAGCTTCTAAGAATTTACGGAAGCGAACAAGTGGATCTTTCTTTTCCCACTCAGTGTCAAGCTCAGCTGTACGATAACGAGTTGGATCGTCACCAGCCATTGTATGTGGACCATAACGGTAAGTTAATGTTTCAATTAAAGTTGGACCTTCACCGTTTACTGCACGCTCACGAGCTTCGCTTACTGCAACGTATACTGCTAGTGCATCCATACCGTCTACTTGAACGCCTGGGATACCAACAGCCGCTGCTTTTTGAGCGATTGTACGTGCTGCAGATTGCTTTTCAACTGGTGTTGAAATTGCAAAGCGGTTGTTTTGTACAACAAAGATTGCCGGAGCTTTGAATGCACCTGCGAAGTTCATACCTTCGTAGAAGTCACCTTGTGAAGCTCCACCGTCACCTGTATAAGTGATCGCTACTGCTTTTTTACCGCGCTTTTTAAGACCTAGTGCCACACCAGCAGTTTGCACGATTTGTGCACCGATGATGATTTGTGGAGAAAGTATATCTACACCTTCTGGCGCTTGGTTACCGTGGAAATGACCACGAGAGAATAAGAACGCTTGATATAGTGGAAGACCATGCCAAATTAACTGAGGCACATCACGGTACCCAGGTAAAATGAAGTCTTCTTTTTCTAATGCGAAATGTGAAGCGATTTGAGAAGCTTCTTGCCCAGCAGTTGGTGCATAGAAACCTAAACGACCTTGACGGTTCAATGAAATTGAACGTTGATCAAGAATACGAGTGTATACCATGCGAGTCATTAACTCTTTTAATTTTTCGTCAGATAAATCTGGCAACGCTGATTTATTTACTACTTCGCCCTCTTCATTAAGAATTTGGAACGTTTGGTACTGCTCAGCGATTTTATCAAGTTGCTTTGATACATCAATAATAGCCTTTTTAGTTTTAGCAGCCATCTAAGTCACCTCTTCCTTTCATTTAAGCCGTATAAATTCATTTTACTAATCAAACAAACATACACGCTTTTAGAATGTCCCAAAT
>NZ_JBFULJ010000132.1:0-7965 GCF_056400385.1 Priestia sp. P5_B4 | reverse complement strand
GAAATGCATCTTCAAGTGAAGACATGCTTCACTTGAAGATGCATTTCAAAAAATTGATGAAATCATACATTAAATAAATTTGATGAATTTCACTGCGGATACTTTTCTTTGAACGCTTGAGTACGAGCAGTAGAAGCGCTAATAGGTGACGGGTGTCTTTCATCTATACTATCTAAATTTTCTTTGCTTTAAAATCTAGAAAATTATATAATAAAAAATTGTTTTTTTAGGTTTTACTATATAAATACGGGGTACACATATAGTACAGCAGCTATCATGCAAATGGTTGTTGTCAAAGGTTAAATACTTAGCGTATGAAGGGACTGATTAGTTTTGAAAGGCTTAACAGCGACTTCAGCAAATGTATTACCGCAAATTGAAAGCAGATATTCGTATCTGACACAAGGCACTTTGGTTATGAACCGATATACGTAACGAAAGGGCCTGAATAGGCAAACAAAGGAAAGACTGAATCAACGAGAAGAAGCCTGCATCTAAAAATGTAGGCTTCTTCTTTTTTACAGATGAAACTAAGATGACGAATGAGTACATAGCGGGTATGAATTCAAAAGATTCACATTCAATCAATGTTCTGTGCACGTTTTTCTTGAAAAAAGGTCATAAGTTGAAGATACTGTATATAACTATGTAAAAGAATTTTTGAAGACAAAATAGTAAATCTGCTTGAGGTGAAAATGATGAGAAAAGCAAATAAAAGTGAATTTCTGTGGAATACGTTAGACGGCTGGCTTTTTATCCCTAGGAACATTCCTTTACTATTTCTTTTTGTATTTCTCTTAGGGGTTTCTTACCTAGGTTGGGTTAAGCTGTTTCATAAATTCGTTTAGATACACCAACAAGCTGAAACAAAAACTGTTTCAGCTTGTTGGCGTGCTGATTGATTTATTTTATGTATAGCTGTACCGTAATTTACCTAAATTATTCATTCCACCCTTTGCATACATCAACCCACTTTAAGCATTTCGAAAATTCTTCTAGTTMGGGTATTGTTAATTCGATTGCACTATTTCCACTTCCACAGGCAGGAAAAACGGTGACAAAACGTTTCAGAGATTCATCTAGATACACGTGAACACCTTCATTAACGGCAAACGGGCATACTCCGCCTACAGCATGACCAATCAGCGTTTCTACTTCACTTGCTCCAAGCATTTTTGCTTTGGTTCCGAACTCTTCTTTATATTTTCGGTTATCAATTTTCGCATCTCCTGCTGCCACAATCAATAGAACAGTTCCTTCGGCGTTAAAAGAAAGACTTTTTGCGATCCGTTTCGGCTCGCATTTTAAAGCTTGCGCTGCTAGTTCTACAGTAGCACTGGACTCATCCATTTCGATAATTCGATTCTCCATACCGTATTGTTTAAAATATGCTTTTACTTTTTCAATCGCCATTTTTTATATCCATTCCTTTCGTTAACTCTTGCAAATATGTGTGATTGCCTTACAGAGAATGTGCAGTTGTTCTTTACAGTGAAAAAATCTTATTATTTTAATATACAGAAATTATACACAACTTTGAAGTTAAAAGCACATATTCGTTTTAATTAAAAAAGTTACGTAGGTAAAGTATTTTTAACTGATTAAAGCAGGATTACGGAACCCTTTGACGAATGTAACTATGTCGGCTGCGAAAACATAGGCATTAGAACGAAAGATAAATGATGAAATTGAAAAGGCGCAAACGTTCTAGTGAAATGAGGAGAAGTAATGCCAAATTTACACACTGTCGTCAGTTTTTTTAGCAGTACATGTATGACAACGATGAGTATGATTTATTTGTTTTCCCTTGTGCCGCGTGCATGGTCTTTTAAATTTCGATTTGGAGCCATGATTATAGGAATCCCAGTCGGCATTATAATGGGACAGGTTGCTATGCTGATCGGCTGGCACCATCATTAAAACTTTGAACTTTTTAACAAAAAAGGAGACGTGTAAAATGAATCTTGTTACATTAAACAACGGTTTAAAAATGCCTCAGCTTGGATTTGGCGTATGGCAAGTAGAAGATAACCAAGCAGCAGCTGCAGTATCAAAAGCAATTGAGGTTGGGTATACCTCTATTGACACAGCCATGATTTATAAAAATGAAGAAGGAGTAGGTCAGGCGATTAAAGAATCTTCTGTTCCTCGAGAACAGCTGTTTATTACAACAAAAGTTTGGAACAGCGACCAAGGCTATGAAAATGCATTACGTGCATTTGATGAAAGCTTAGAACGATTAGGACTTGATTATGTCGATTTATATTTAATTCACTGGCCTACGCCTCAATATGATGAGTATGTGGAGACGTATAAAGCATTAGAAAAGCTTTATCACGATGGAAAAGTAAAAGCAATTGGCGTCTGCAACTTTGAGATTGAGCATTTAGAGCGCTTGTTAAACGAATGTGATGTAACACCGGTTTTAAACCAAATTGAGTGTCATCCGTATCTTGCTCAAAACGAATTAAAAGAGTTTTGCGCCAAACATAATATTTTTGTGGAAGCATGGAGCCCTCTTGATCAAGGAGGAGAAGTGTTACAAGACGAGGTCATTCAAAAAATTGCTGAAGTACATAGCAAAACTCCGGCTCAAGTTGTATTGCGCTGGCACTTACAAAACAACACAATTGTCATCCCTAAATCAGTTACACCGTCTAGAATAGAAGAAAACTTTAACGTGTTTGATTTTGAACTCACTGCCGATGATATGGCAGAGATTAATGGGTTAAACAGCAACCGCCGCAAAGGTCCTCACCCAAGTGACATGAACGTCCGATAACGTTTAAAGAAATAAGAATGTGCAGCTGTGAACCATTGCTGCTATAAGAAATAATGAGTTTATTTCAGATTATTTAAAATTTTCTTAAATAATAATTGACAAATGATTAATTCAGCGTAATACTTAGTGTAGGTACTCTAGTTGCTTTAAGTTGTACAGCTTAAAGTGTATAGTGATTTAGTCATTTAGCGATTGTTTGTATGTATAAGTTGAAATGCCGACTATTAATAAAAGCCCATAGTGTAAGTAGGTTAGTTTATAGGGGGCTATATCAAAAGGAGCTTGTTTCCTCTTTGATATAGCCCCTTTTTGTGTTCAAAAAAGGTAGTCTACAGTTTAACAAGGGAGCGGGTATGATGTTTATTCAAATCGACGGAAATTCACTGACGTTTGACCAAATCTACAAAGTTATTTACCAAGGATACTCCGTAAAAATTAGCGATCAAGCAGTTGAACATATACAAAAAAGCAGAACGTTAGTTGAAGAAAGTATTACGAACAACAACGTAATTTACGGAGTAAATACTGGATTCGGAAAGTTTAGCGATACGGTTATTTCAAAAACGGACTTAGCTGATCTGCAGATTAACTTGATTCGCAGTCATGCCTGTGGACTAGGAGAACCATTCTCTTTAGAGGTAAGCAGAGTGATGCTGCTGTTACGAGCGAATGCATTAGCTAAAGGGTATTCAGGCATACGACTGGAAACCTTGCAGCTGCTTATCGATTGCTTAAACCAAAATGTAGTGCCGGTTATCCCAAGTCAAGGTTCACTTGGAGCTAGCGGTGACTTAGCTCCATTATCACATCTAGCGCTGCTGTTAGTTGGAGAAGGAGAAGCTGTATATAATGGTCAGCGAATGCAGGGAGAAGAAGCTTTAAAGCTAGCGGGGCTTGAGCCTATCCAATTACAAGCAAAAGAAGGGCTAGCTTTAATCAACGGCACTCAGGCAATGACAGCTGTAGGAGTAGTTTCGTACCTTGAAGCTCAAAAGCTAGCTGATCTTGCTGACGGGATTGCAGCACTGACGTTAGAAGGTCTGCAAGGCATTTTAGATGCATTTATGCCCGAGTCTCATGCAGTAAGACCTTATCCGGAACAACAGCAGGCAGCTGCCCGAATTCTTTCGTATTTAGAAGGCAGTCAATTAACTACTTCTCAAGGTCAAATAAGAGTGCAAGATGCTTATTCACTGCGCTGCATTCCTCAAGTTCATGGTGCTATTTATCAAGTTTTAAATTATGTAAAAGAAAAGATATTAATTGAAATTAATTCAGCAACCGATAACCCGCTCATCTTTGCCGACAGCGGCAAAGTAATTTCTGGAGGGAACTTTCACGGGCAGCCCATTGCGTTTGCTATGGATTTTCTAGGAATTGCACTGGCGGAGCTTGGGAATATTTCTGAACGGCGCATTGAACGAATAGTAAACCCTCAGCTTAGCGGGCTTCCGGCATTTTTAAGTGCAGATCCTGGTTTAGAGTCTGGGCTCATGATTACTCAATACGCTGCTGCTTCATTAGTTTCCGAAAATAAAGTATTGGCGCATCCATCAAGTGTCGATTCTATCCCATCTTCAGCGAATCAAGAAGATCATGTCAGCATGGGAACGACTGCTGCACGTCATGCTTATCAAATTATCCAAAATACACGAAGAGTTCTATCGATTGAAGCAATTTGTGCGGCTCAAGCAGCCGATATTCAAGGAGTCGATAAACTTGCTTCGGAAACAAGAAAAATTTATTCAAGAATTAGAAAAACCGTACCAACCATTACTAAAGATCGAATTTTCTCACGTGATATTGAAGCGTTAGCAGCTGATTTCAAAACCTTTGTGCAAGATACTAATTATGAACTAGCGCTGTAATAAAAATGTTCGTTTAACAGTTTTTCATTTTTATAGAGGAGGAAAACAAAATGGAGACAAAACAAAGTGGAATGAAAGCGCCTCGTGGGACGGAACTAACGACAAAAGGCTGGGTACAAGAAGCTGCTCTTCGCATGCTTCTAAACAATTTAGATTCTGAAGTAGCGGAGCATCCGGAAAAGTTAGTCGTATACGGAGGAATCGGAAAAGCAGCCCGTAACTGGGAGGCGTTCGATCGTATTGTCGCAGCGTTAAAAGAGTTAGAAGAAGATGAAACGCTTCTCATACAGTCCGGTAAGCCTGTTGCGGTTTTTAAAACCCACAGTGATGCACCGCGTGTTYTATTAGCGAATTCGAATCTTGTTCCTGCTTTTGCAAATTGGGAGACGTTCCATGAGCTTGATAAAAAAGGGTTAATGATGTACGGACAAATGACTGCAGGAAGCTGGATTTATATCGGAAGCCAAGGCATTGTTCAAGGAACGTATGAAACATTTGCTGAGTGTGCCAACCAGCATTTTAACGGAACTTTGAAAGGAACGATTACGGTAACAGCCGGATTAGGAGGAATGGGAGGTGCACAGCCGCTAGCCGTTACGATGGCAGGCGGCGTTGTAATTGGAATTGATGTTGATCGCACGCGTATTGAAAAACGTATCGAAACAAAATATTGCGATACGGTAGTCGAAAGTGTAGCTGATGCAATCACGTTAGCTGAAGATGCAAAAAGATTGGGCAAAGCGCTTTCCATTGGATTAGTTGGAAATGCAGCCGAGATTCTTCCTGAAATGATAGAGCGAGGATTTATCCCAGATATTGTGACGGATCAAACATCGGCACATGATCCACTTAACGGATATTTGCCGATTGGAGTCAGCTTAGCAGAAGGAGAAAGATTGCGGAATACAAATCCAAATGAATATATAAAACAATCAAAAGCAAGTATGGCTATCCACGTTCAAGCCATGTTAGAGATGCAAAGAAAAGGCACGGTTGCTTTTGACTATGGCAATAATATTCGCCAAGTGGCGCTTGATGAAGGCATCAAGAATGCATTTGATTTCCCAGGATTTGTCCCAGCGTATATCCGTCCGCAGTTCTGTGAAGGAAAAGGACCGTTTCGATGGGTCGCTTTGTCAGGAAACCCAGAGGATATTTATAAAACAGATGAAGTCATTTTACGTGAGTTTTCGGATAATACGCATCTTTGCAACTGGATTAAAATGGCGAGAGAAAAAATTGAGTTTCAAGGATTGCCGGCTCGCATTTGCTGGCTAGGATACGGAGAAAGAGCGCGCTTTGGAAAAATTATTAATGATATGGTAGCAAACGGAGAACTGTCAGCACCTATCGTTATTGGCAGAGATCATCTAGATGCCGGTTCTGTGGCGTCGCCAAATCGTGAAACTGAAGCAATGAAAGACGGCAGTGATGCAGTAGCAGACTGGCCGATTTTAAATGCATTAGTTAATACGGCAGCAGGCGCAAGCTGGGTATCTGTTCACCACGGAGGAGGAGTAGGCATGGGGTATTCTCTTCACGCTGGAATGGTTGTAGTAGCAGACGGGACGGAAGAAGCCGCCAAACGTCTAGAACGTGTTTTAACAACAGACCCAGGCATGGGTGTAGTTCGTCATGTAGATGCCGGCTATGATAAGGCCATTCAAACTGCAAAAGAAAAAGGAATACAAATTCCGGGGTTAAATGAATAAAAAAGGAGGGATACGTATGACTATTACGTATATCAAATGCGCTGCACAGGTCATTACGGTTAAGGGAGGAAGTCAGCCTAGACGATCGGAGGAAATGTCAGATCTGGGAATCATTGAAAATGGCAGCGTACTCGTGAAAAATGGAAGAATTGTATTTGTTGGGCCTGACGTCAAAGCGCAGGAATACCTTGAGCATATTCATGAACCTATTAATATAATTGATGCCGAAGGAAAAATCGTAACGCCTGGGTTAATTGATCCACACACTCACCTTGTGTTTGGCGGCAGTCGTGAAAAAGAATTAGAAATGCGCTTAAACGGGGCAAAGTATATTGATATTTTAAAAGCGGGAGGAGGAATTTTACAAACAACCGTTAGTACACGACAAGCAACAGAAGAGGAGCTAATCAAGCAATCTACAAAACGTTTAAATAAATTTCTGCAGTACGGAGTTACAACTGTCGAAGCCAAAAGCGGGTACGGTTTAAATCTTAAAGATGAAATCAAACAATTAAAAGTAGCGAAGAAACTGAATGAACAGCATCCGGTAGATGTTGTTTCAACCTTTATGGGAGCTCATGCGGTGCCAGTTGAGTACAAAGGAAATGAAGATGAGTTTGTTCGTTTCGTTATCGAAGAAATGATACCAATCGTTGCAAAAGAAGAGCTAGCGGAGTTTTGTGATGTATTTTGTGAAGAAGGCGTGTTTACAGTTGAACAGTCAGATCGTATTTTACAAGCTGGAAAAGCATACGGACTAAAACCTAAAATCCACGCCGATGAAATTGTGTCTTTTGGAGGGGCAGAATTAGCGGCTAAAGTGGGAGCTGTGTCAGCGGATCATTTGTTAAAGGCATCGGATCAAGGAATTAAGCAAATGGCTGAAAGCGGAGTTATAGCCGTCCTATTGCCGGGTACTGCATTCTTTTTAATGGAAGAGCCGGCGCGTGCTAGAAAAATGATCGAAGCAGGAGTGCCTGTTGCTTTGTCTACAGATCGAAACCCAGGGTCTTCTCCTACGGAATCGCTGCCGTTTATTATGAATTTAGCTTGTTTAACGATGAAGATGACGCCAGCAGAAGTTTTAACCGCCTGTACGATTAACGCGGCTCATGCCATTTGCAAAGGGGATCAAATCGGAAGTATCGAAGTAGATAAAAAAGCCGATTTAGTGCTATTTGACGCTCCCAATTACCAAACGCTGCAGTATAACTATGCCGTAAATCTTGTAGACACGGTATTAAAAGATGGAAAAGTTGTGGTTGAAGGCGGTGTTTTACATGAACTATCCGTACCCACAGCTTGATCGACCGCCTTTTTGCTGGCAGCGTCAAAGTACTTCTGACCCAAAAGTAAGTGATTGGATTCAGACAGTTGAAGATGGGAGCAACGTCGACTTTACATCGATAGATATTACGGTCTTAGGCGTGCCTCTTTCAAGATCTTCCATTAGCGCTTCTGGAGCCAGTGAGACGCCAATGGCCATGAGGAAGCTCTGGAAATCCTTTAACCCGTATCATATTGAGTATGATACGGATTTGACTTCCTTGTCAGTGCTGGATTTAGGAGACGCCAAGCAGCACGTCACGGATATAGGGAAGTC
>NZ_JBFULJ010000131.1:0-7988 GCF_056400385.1 Priestia sp. P5_B4 | reverse complement strand
GTATGAACATGCTCGTGAGTATAAAGTTTCGTACTATAGTAAATTAACGAAAAAAGAACTTGTCTTTGCTATTTTAAAGGCTCAAGCTGAACAAGATGGGCTTTTATTTATGGAAGGCGTTCTTGAAATTATTCAATCAGAAGGATTCGGTTTCTTACGACCAATTAACTATTCACCGAGTTCAGAAGATATTTATATCTCAGCTTCACAAATTCGTCGCTTCGATCTGCGTAATGGAGACAAGGTATCGGGGAAAGTTCGTCCTCCAAAAGAAAATGAGCGCTACTACGGATTATTACATGTAGAAGCAGTAAACGGAGAAGATCCGGAAACGTCAAAAGATCGCGTACATTTTCCAGCGCTAACGCCAATTTATCCAAATGAACAAATGCTGCTAGAAACTCAGCCAAGAAGTTTCTCTACGCGTATTATTGACTTGATTTCACCAATTGGATTTGGGCAAAGGGGACTAATTGTCGCGCCGCCAAAAGCAGGTAAAACGATGCTATTAAAAGAAATTGCCAATAGCATTACAACGAATCATCCTGATGCAGAATTGATTGTTCTTCTTATTGATGAGCGTCCTGAGGAAGTGACGGACATTGAGCGTTCGGTTGACGGTGATGTTGTCAGTTCTACATTTGACGAAGTGCCAGAAAACCACATTAAAGTAGCGGAACTTGTACTTGAACGTGCGATGAGATTAGTTGAACACAAAAAAGATGTTGTCATTTTGATGGACAGCATCACAAGACTTGCTCGTGCTTATAACTTAGTTATTCCACCGAGCGGTCGTACACTATCAGGGGGTATTGACCCGGCTGCTTTTCACCGTCCAAAACGATTCTTTGGAGCGGCTCGTAACATTGAAGATGGAGGCAGCTTAACCATTCTGGCAACAGCCTTAATTGATACAGGCTCTCGTATGGATGATGTTATTTATGAAGAGTTTAAAGGTACAGGTAACATGGAACTGCATCTAGATCGTTCACTAGCTGAAAAACGTATCTTCCCTGCGATTGACATTCGTCGCTCAGGCACACGTAAAGAAGAGCTGTTAATTCCAAAAGAGCATTTAGACCACTTATGGGCAATTCGTAAATCAATGGCAGATGCTCCTGATTTTGCAGAAAAATTCTTAAAACGTTTACGTCAAACAAAGACAAATGAAGAGTTCTTCTCGATGTTAACGGAAGAGAAAAAAACACTTCTAGCAAATAAACGATAAGTTATAAAACATGTGGTTGCAAAAGCATACAACCCTTGTTATAATTTCATCATGTGTGTTGATAAAGTACACAGTGAAATAGTTATTATTTCATCACTATCTTTATCAATAAACTCTGTTTCAGAATGATTCAGGGCGGAAGGAGATGAAACGAATGAAAACAGGAATTCATCCAAACTATAAAACAGTTATGGTTAAATGTACTTGCGGAAACGAATTTGAAAGTGGTTCTGTAAAAGAAGAGATCCGCGTTGAGACTTGTTCTGAATGTCACCCATTCTACACTGGTCGTCAAAAATTCGCTGAAGCTGGTGGCCGTGTTGATCGCTTCAACAAAAAATACGGTCTTAAATAATCACATTGTCGAAACAAACAGGCAAGTAGCTTAACTTCTTGCCTGTTTTTTTGCTTATAAAAGTAGAAAAACAGTGTCTGCTTGATAAAAAAGTGGGTACTTTATCATAGGAATAAGATCTACATAGAAGACGTAGATTAAGTGAGTAGCGGTTCGCTCAGAAACGGAACGAGAAGAAGGGAGAGTCCCGCAGTGGTGTACGTAATGAAACAAAGCGGTTGGATAGAAGTAATTTGTGGCAGTATGTTTTCAGGGAAATCAGAAGAGTTAATTCGACGTGTGCGCCGCACGCAGTTTGCTAAACAAAAAGCACAAGTGTTCAAGCCTGCAATCGATAATCGATATAGCGAAGAAGCGGTCGTTTCACATAATGGTACATCTGTTATGGCTTATTCAATCTCGGCATCGCGCGATATTTTAAAGCGGGTAGATGAAGAGACAGACGTAGTAGCGATAGATGAAGTACAGTTTTTTGACACAGATATTTTAGAAATTGTTCAATCTTTAGCGGATCAAGGCTTTCGTGTGATTGTAGCGGGGTTAGATCAAGACTTCAAAGGTGAACCTTTTGGACAAATGCCGCAGTTAATGGCTATTGCAGAGTCGGTAACAAAGCTACAGGCTGTGTGCGCTTCATGTGGCTCTCCTGCGAGCCGTACGCAGCGTTTGATTAACGGTGAGCCTGCTTCTTATGACGACCCTATTATTTTAGTCGGTGCGTCTGAATCGTACGAACCAAGATGTCGTCATTGCCACGTTGTGCAAAAGTCTAAAGGACAAGCTGTGTCTGTGGACTCAAGCGAAATGGTCGAAAAATAAAGCAAGAATTTTATGATGATAAAAACAGAACGCGCAGTTCTGTTTTTTTGTTCATATACGTGTATTAACAAGGTTTTGACTCTATTTTAAAGCTATACTATAATTACAATGTTATGGATAAAGAATGAGGTGAATGACGTGTTTGATCGTTTAGAAGCGGTAGAGGCGCGCTATGAGAAGTTAAACGAACTTCTGAGTGACCCTGAGATCGTAAACAACCCCTCTAAGTTGAGAGAATATTCGAAGGAACAATCAGATATACAACAAACGGTAGCAGCTTATCAGGAATACAAAGATGTAAAAGAGCAGTTATCAGAAGCGAAAACGATGCTTGAAGATAAGCTTGATGCAGATATGCGTGACATGGTAAAAGAAGAAATTGCCGAGTTAGAAACGCAGCAAGAAGAGCTAGTTGAAAAGCTACGTATTTTATTAATTCCAAAAGATCCAAACGATGATAAAAACGTAATCATGGAAGTTCGTGGAGCGGCTGGTGGAGATGAAGCAGCATTATTCGCAGCTAATTTGTACCGAATGTATTCGCGCTTTGCTGAATCACAAGGCTGGAAAACAGAAGTAATGGAAGCAACGACTACTGGAGTAGGCGGTTATAAAGAAATTATCTTTATGATTAACGGTAAAGGTGCGTACTCAAAGATGAAATTTGAAAACGGTGCACACCGTGTTCAACGAGTTCCTGAAACAGAATCAGGCGGTCGTATTCATACATCTACAGCAACGGTAGCATGTCTTCCTGAAGCGGAAGAAGTCGAAGTGGACATTCATGAAAAAGACATCCGTGTAGATACATTTGCTTCAAGTGGACCTGGTGGCCAAAGTGTTAATACGACGATGTCAGCCGTTCGTTTAACGCATTTACCAACAAATACAGTGGTATCATGTCAAGATGAAAAGTCTCAAATTAAAAATAAAGAAAAAGCAATGAAAGTATTGCGCGCTCGCGTGTACGATAAGTTCCAGCGAGAAGCACAAGCAGAGTATGATGCAACGCGCAAACAAGCAGTTGGATCTGGAGATCGCTCCGAGCGTATCCGTACGTATAACTTCCCGCAAAATCGCGTAACGGACCACCGTATTGGTCTGACGATTCAAAAGCTAGATCAAATCTTAGAAGGCAAGCTTGATGAAATTATCGATGCATTAGTCATGGAAGACCAAGCGCGCCGAATGGAAGATTCGAACTAATGAAAGTATTTGAAGCCCTTAAGTGGGCTT
The DNA here is from genome assembly GCF_056400385.1 of Priestia sp. P5_B4. Taxonomy (NCBI): domain Bacteria; kingdom Bacillati; phylum Bacillota; class Bacilli; order Caryophanales; family Bacillaceae; genus Priestia; species Priestia sp. P5_B4. The sequence continues at coordinate 4,350 of NZ_JBFULJ010000131.1, read as the reverse complement.
CTTCTTTTTTGAAAGAGGCAAAGCGAGATGAAAACGCGGGAGAACTCTTGCTTCGTCATCACTTGCAGATGACGAGAACTCATTTGCTAGGTGCTCTGCAGGAAGAACTAGAAGAAGAAATTCTAAAAAGATTTGAACAAGATGTCCATGCTCATAAAGCAGGTATGCCTGTACAATATCTAATCGGGACAGAAGAATTTTACGGGCGTTCATTTATTGTAAACGAACATGTATTAATTCCAAGACCCGAAACGGAAGAGCTGGTATACGGAATGATTTCTCGAATAAAAAAAGAATTTCAACACCAGCCTATTGAGCTTGTAGATATTGGAACGGGAAGTGGGGCAATTGCTATCACTTTAGCTTTGGAGGTTGACAGAGTGGAAGTTACAGCAACAGATATAGCTATAGAATCTTTAAGCGTAGCCAAAGAAAATGCTCAAAACCTAGAAGCTGCTGTCACGTTTATACAGGGAGATCTATTACAACCATTTCTATTATCAAATCAGAAATTTGATGTAATTGTGTCTAATCCGCCTTATATTCCAGCAGATGATGAGTTGTCCACAGTGGTAAAAGATCATGAGCCAAACCGAGCTCTTTTTGGTGGAAAAGATGGCCTGGATTTTTATCGGCGTTTCATGGAAGAGTTGCCATATGTGACGAAGTCAAATAGTATTATTGGATTTGAAGTCGGGGCCGGACAGACAAAAGATGTAGCTGAGATGCTGCAAAAAACGTTTCCGACAGCTTTTGTAGAATGTGTATATGATATTAATGGAAAAGATCGAATGGTTTTTGCACAACTTCGCGAGAACTAAAAAAATCAGAGGGAATGATTTTCCCTTTGATTTTTGAAAATCATGCATTTTTTTACTAAATTACTAGTTTAAGATATCTTGCTTTCGGCCATACTGTTCCTATGAAAGGGCGGTGGCCGAAATGAAGAAATATGCTATCATTTATTTTATTTTATTAATTATTGGAGCAAATGCTCAACTTATATATACACATAACCAAGTGCAGGCAGATCAGCCTGCAGTCATTCCAGACGAGGCAATTCGACTGCGCATTTTAGCAAACAGCGACGGTGAAAAAGACCAGTACGTAAAACGTCTGATTCGTGACCGCGTGAACGAACAAATCACAGAATGGGTAAAAGATTTAACATCTGTAACTGTAGCTCGAAAAACAATTAAAGAAAATTTGCCGGCGCTTGAAACAATTGCGAAAGAAGTGCTAAAAGAAGAAGGCGTAAATGAATCTGTTCATGTTAAATTCGGAAAAGTAGAGTTTCCTACTAAGTTGTACGGTCAGTTTTTATATCCAGCAGGTGAGTATGAAGCCGTGCTTATTACTCTTGGCAAAGGAGAGGGAGCAAACTGGTGGTGCGTACTATTTCCTCCTTTATGCTTCTTAGATTTCTCAAACGGTGAAGCGGTAAAAGCGCCGGAGCCATCTGAAGAAGAGCCAAAGGAAGAAAAAGAGAAACCAGCACCTTCTGAATCAAAATCTGCAGACAAAACAGATGACAAATCGGCTGAAAGTAAAGAGCTCGCAGTGAAAACAGAAATTCAATCTGCAACTATTACATCAGATTCTATTGAGCAGAAAGCTAAGGAATCTTCTCAACCAACAGTATCTTCTAAAGAAGCAATTGCAAAAGATACAAGCACAGTAAAGGAAGAAACAAGTGCTAAGGCTGAAAAAAAGGAAAGTAAAGAAGCTGAAAAGTCTATTTCATCTAAGAAAAAAGCTGATTCTAAATCAAAAGAAGATTCTGTAGAAGTTAAGTTTTTTGTAGTAGAATGGGTATCGTCAGTATTTAATTAATAGAATCATTAAAAATAAAATTCAGTTCTACTTTTTTTAATCATCTCATAGATTTGTTACTAGAAAACAAGTTGAGGTGATTAAAATGAGAGAACAATTAAAAATTGCCAGTGAAAATGATTATATTCGAATTCAGCAGTTTTTACAAAAAGCGGGCATCAGCACAGCAGGTGTGGAAGAGCATATTCATCAATTTGTCATAATGGAAAATGAAGAAGGCGAGCTGCTAGCAACAGTTGGGTTTGAAAAAGAAGGTGTGGATGGAATTCTCCGCTCCCTTGTCGTGTCTCCTTCTTTAATGCAATCTGATATTCTGCTGCTATTTAAAAGCATCGTCCAGCTGGCTCAAAAGCATGGCGTGAAGCAACTATATTTACTAACAAATAAGGCATCTTCTCTACATTTTTTTCAAATGATGAATTTTCAGCAAACATCTTACAGTGCACTGCCTGAGTTGTTAAAAGAACATTCTTATTTAAAAAAGTTACTAAACCCTCAGGATGTCTATGTGATGTTTTATGCAGCTAGTTAAAAGAAAATGTGGATAAATCATTTTAAAGGGGTATCCACAATGTTATTCACAAAAATATGAGCTTTATCCACATTTTGTGGATAAAGCTTGTTTGTTGATATAATGAATGCAGGTATTTTACTATCTATGATACATATTGTACTTTTAAAGTAAAAAAAACCTAGATATAGAAAGAAAAAGGAGTTGAAGAAGATGGAAACTAAGTTATGGGTTGTGGATAATTTTACGAACGAAAAAGATATTTATCCACAGATAGAAGAAGCAGCAGATTTGCTGCGCAATCACGAAGTGGTTGCTTTTCCTACAGAGACGGTGTATGGATTAGGAGGAGATGCAACATCGGATAAAGCTGTGGATAAAATTTTTGCAGCGAAAGGACGTCCTAGTGATAACCCTCTTATTGTTCATATTGGAGATAAAGAGCAGCTTCATACATTTGTAGAGTCGATTCCTTCAAAAGCAGAGAAAGTGATCGATGCTTTTTGGCCGGGTCCTCTTACAGTAATATTACCCAAAAAAGATCGAGTTTCAGATAAGGTTACGGCTGGTTTAAGCAGCATTGCAGTGAGAATGCCATCACATCCAGTAGCCCTCGCATTATTAAAAAAAGTGGCTTTGCCTATCGCAGCTCCTAGTGCAAACCTTTCCGGCAAGCCGAGTCCCACTCTAGCTCATCATGTGATGAATGATTTAGAAGGGCGTATTAGCGGAGTTGTAGACGGAGGAGCAACAGGGGTAGGAGTAGAGTCGACTGTCCTTGATTGTACCGAAGAGATTCCTATCATTTTACGTCCGGGCGGCATTACTCAGAAAGAGTTGGAAAATGTCATTGGTCCCGTAAAAGTAGATCGAGCGTTACTAAGTGATAAAGAAGCGCCAAAATCTCCAGGTATGAAATACACGCATTACGCACCTGATGCACCGCTTGTCATTGTTGACGGCAGTTCAGATTTTTTCCAATCTATTATCGATCGCTATAAAGATCAGGGTAAGCGAGTAGGGGTATTAACGACATCTGAACATGAAGATGCGTATAAAGCGGATGCGGTTATCACATGTGGATCTCGTTCAAATTTAGAGACGGTTGCTAGCCACTTATACGAGTCGCTTCGTTCATTTAATGAGTGTGACGTAGATGTTATCGTTAGTGAAAGTTTTTCTGAAGAAGGAGTCGGTCATGCCGTTATGAACCGATTAATGAAAGCTGCAGGACATCACGTAATTAAGCAATAAAATTCATCTTCTAAACCTTTTCGAATGTGCATATTTTGAAATAGGAGCACGTCCGAGGAGGGTAAAGATGAATGTATCTCAGTTAATTAGTGAAATGATCACGTTAGTCATTATGGCGTTTGCCTTAGGAATGGATGCTTTCTCAGTTGGTTTGGGAATGGGATTAATTCGTTTACGCTTTCGCCAAATTTTCTACATTGGTGTTGTTATCGGTGTATTTCATATTTGGATGCCGCTGTTAGGCATGTTTATTGGACGACTTTTGTCTGATAAACTTGGAATGTTTGCTACCTATGGCGGTGGAATTTTATTGTTGATTCTTGGGGCGCAGATGATTTATTCCTCCTTTAAGCATGACGATACGCCGTTTATCAAACCAGTTGGCCTTGGACTGTTATTTTTTGCGCTCAGCGTGAGTCTAGATAGTTTTTCTGTTGGACTTAGCTTAGGTATTTTTGGGGCAAGAACGTTTTTGACCATTATTGTTTTTGGCGTAGTGAGTATGCTATTAACTTGGTTAGGACTGCTGTTAGGCAGAAGAGTACAAGGTTGGCTTGGTTCATATAGTGAGGCACTGGGCGGGAGCATTTTATTAGCTTTTGGAATCAAATTGTTACTACCTTTTTAACTATATATAAATAGGTAAAGGATCATGACCATGCAGGTTATGGTCTTTTTTTGCTTCTTTTGGATTGCAGTGATAAAAGAAGGAAAGCGAAGTCGTTTTTTCGAGATGCATGAAGCGATAATGG
>NZ_JBFULJ010000130.1:0-8027 GCF_056400385.1 Priestia sp. P5_B4 | reverse complement strand
CAATAAAAGAGAGATAAAAATATCTATTGTTTCTTCTATTTCATATCCGGGAGCCACCTTCGTTACTAGACCACATTCTTTCGCTTCTGATGCTGAGAGACGCTGAGCTGTTAAAATGAGTTCCATTGCTTTTGCTTCCCCAACTAACCGAGGGAGACGCTGTGTTCCTCCTGCGCCTGGTATAATCGCTAAGCTTGTTTCCGTTAAACCCATAAGCGCTTCGGTTGAAGCAATCCGGAAATCACATGCTAAAGCCAGCTCCATTCCTCCTCCAAATGCATATCCATTGATGATTGCTATCGTTGGCTGCGGAAGCTGCTCTATCTTCGAAAACACTTCTCCTATTTTGTAAATATTGCGCTTTACCTCTTGATCAGAGAGAGTTTTACGTTCTTTTAAATCGGCCCCTACACTAAAAGACTTTTCACCTGCTCCTTTAAACGTCACAACTCGAATATCTTTTTGAATACGAATTCCTTCAATTACTTCTTCCAATTCTTTAAGCATATCGTAATTAAAAGCATTCATCGCTTCCGGACGGTTCAGTATCACATGGGCGACGTGTCCCTTCATTTCATAAGAAATAGATGACATCCTTTTACCACCTCCAACTTGGAATCGCTTTCATTTTATCGTTCCTGAGATACTTGCTGCTTCAATGCACGACGTAAAATTTTTCCCGTTGTATTTTTAGGAAGTTCTTTTAAAAATTCAATTTCACTTGGCACTTTATATTTAGCAAGGTGCTCTTTGCAATAGGCAATAAGCTTCTCTTCCGTTATCTCTTGATTATTGCAAACCACGTAACACTTCACACATTCACCTAAAGAAGGATCAGGGACTCCGATAACAGCCACTTCTACAATATCCCGATGCGCATATAGCACTTCTTCTACTTCGCGAGGATAAACATTATATCCTCCTACAATAATTAAATCTTTTTTACGGTCAACGATATAAAAATAACCTTCCTTATCCATTCTTGCTAAGTCACCTGTATACAGCCAACCATCTCGGAGAGCATATTCCGTGTCTTCTGGAAGCTTGTAATACCCTTTCATCACGTTAGGGCCTTTGACGATAAGTTCGCCAACTTGTCCTACTTCTACTTCTTCTCCTAGTTCGTTCACCACTTTATTTTCAACATTCATAATAGATGTGCCTATAGAACCGGCTTTTCTCTCTCGGTCAATCGGATTGAAACACGTCACAGGAGAAGCCTCAGATAATCCATACCCTTCTGCTACCATTACCCCAAACTTACGTTCAAAATTGGTTAGAAGTGCCACCGGCATTGATGCCCCACCTGATATACAAAGCCTTACCGTGTGAAAGTGCTCTTTTTTCCCTTTGTCATGCTGAAGTAAGAAATTATACATTGTGGGAACGCCGGCAAAAATAGTCGCTTGTCGATTTTGAATTAATTCAAATATAGAAGATGGACTGAATTTTGGTTCAATTAATATCGTTCCTCCATTCATTAAAGGCGCATTCAATGAAACAGTTAAACAAAATACGTGAAACATCGGCAAAGCAGCTACGACTCGGTCATTCCCATTTATACTTAAATAATCTGCTACGTCTTGAGCATTTGAATAAATATTCTTATGTGTAAGCATAGCTCCTTTTGGTTTTCCAGTCGTTCCTGACGTATACAGAATGATAGCCACATCTTCTTCTTTTAACTCCAGAAAATCATATGTAGCTTCTCCTCTGTTTATAACTTGCGAAAACGTGTGAAAATAAGAAGGTATATTTTCTACTGTATCTGTCGTTTCACATAAGATAACATGTTCCAAAAATGGAGTGTGTCCAATGATTTTCTTTAAAATAGGGAGAAGTAAATCAACCGCAATAACTGCTTTTACATCTCCATCCTGAAGCATGTAGCTAATTTCATCCGCCGTGTAAATAGGATTAATAGGTATAACAGTAGCTCCTACTCGAAGAGCACCGTACAATCCAATCACAAAATGAGGCGAGTTGCCGACAATCAAAGCGATATGATCTCCTTTTTTTACACCTAATTGCTTCAGACCATCAGCAAACTTAGATACCGATGCATCAAGATTTGCATAAGATGTTTCCTGGTCCATAAAAACATATGCCGATTTTTGTGAAAATTGCTCAGCTGTTTTATGAAGCTGTGCTGACAAATTCATCTCATAACTTCCTCCTTTTAATAATGAATGAATGAATGAACAACCATTCATTATTAAGTCATAATAATGTAAAAATTCTTACTTCTTCTATTCTATTATAATGTTACTGCTGTTCCATTGACAAGACTCATCTGTTTAAAAAGAAAAAAAGCCTGATGTAGCAGACTTTTTTCTTAATAGATTAATTCAACAAACTCTTCTTTTGTAATATTACCAAAATAATGTGGAATATCGATGTCTTCTAAGACTTGTTCAATAGAAGCTTTTTCATAACGAACACCTGTTAATTTTTCCTGTACTTCCTCGACATCTCCCACTCCAAAGAAATCTCCGTAAATGGTGCAAGCATCGATTTTTCCTTTATTCACTTCTAAACGAACGTCGATTTGTCCCACAGGAAAGCGGTGAGAGTGCTGTAAGTTAAATTTAGGTGATTTTCCATAGTTCCAATCCCATGACTGATAGCGCTCTTTAGAAATTTGATGAATCGTTTCCCAATCTTTTTCCGTTAGTTTATATTCTGTTATATTTTCTTCTCCGTCAAAGATATATCGAAGCAGCATTTCTCTAAACTCTTCCACCGTTACTTTCTGTTCTAAAAATTCGCTGATATTTGCTACTCTATTTCGAATAGACTTAATGCCTTTGGATTCAATTTTATCTTTTTTTACTTTTAACGCTGATACGACGTTTTCAATCTCTGAATCAAAAAGAAGAGTTCCATGGCTGAACATTCTCCCTTTCGTTGAAAACTGAGCATTTCCAGAAATTTTCCGTCCTTCAGCCATTAAATCATTTCGTCCGCTTAGCTCGGCATTAACTCCTAATTTCTTTAACGCTTCCACGACCGGCTCGGTAAACTTTTTAAAATTATGAAAACTATTTCCATCGTCTTTCGTAATAAAGCTGAAGTTTAAATTTCCTTTATCATGATAAACGGCCCCGCCTCCAGACAGACGTCTCACTACATGAATTTGCTGATCTTCAACATATTTTGTATTAATCTCCTCAATGGTGTTCTGGTTTTTCCCAATAATAATAGAAGGTTCATTAATATAAAACAGCAGATATGTCTCATTAATGTCTAGATGCTTGAGCGCATACTCTTCAATTGCTAAGTTAATTCGGGGATCATAGTTTTTTTGATTATCAATAAATAACATTCATTTTCCTCCTTGTTATTCCCATACATATCCTGATTCAGCTAACGTAAGCGTACCTCTATAATGAGCAGCAGCTTCCTCTACTAGCTGTTGATGTTCTCCATAGTGCGGAAGGTGAGTAAGCATGAGGTGTTTGACACTTGCTTTTGAAGCAAGTGTACCGGCTTCTGTACTTGTCATGTGTCCAGCGCCTCTTCCATCTTGGTTAGCATAAAAATTACATTCACAAATGAGAAGATCTGCTTCGTCTGAGAAGGAAATAAACTCTTCTAAATAGCTAGAGTCCGCTGTGTACACGACAGTTTGATTGCCGACGCTTATTCTCATGGCATAACAAACGACTGGATGCTTCGTTTTCATAAATTCGATGGTAAAAGGCCCAACTTCAAGTTTTTGACTCGGATCATACTCTACCCCTTTAGTAATTCCTTTATGAGTAAGTTTGTTGAAGCTTTCCTGATCATATGTATGTCCATAAATAGAAAGTTCCTTAACAGCGTTTCCTAGATGAGTCTGAATGAGGCGTGCATATTGAAATACTSCGACATCAGCCACGTGATCATGATGATAATGAGATAAAATTATAGCATCTATTTCTTCTGGCTTTGCATATTTTTGCAGCTGAGCCAATGCACCGCTTCCACAATCAACAAGCAGCTGAAATCCATCGTGCTCCACTAAATAGCTAGAAGTAGCTTCTGAAACAGCCGGATATCCTCCCCAAAAACCAATAACAGTTACTTTCATTTCAATCACCCTTTCGTACTATTTTTATTACGTTCAGTATACCCTACTTTTTTTTGAAAACTAACTGAAAGGCACGCGTTTCGGCGATTTTATCGAAATAACTCATTGTTATATAACAAATAACCACTTAGAATAGCAAAACAGGCTAAATTGTTATAAAACATAATTGACATTTTGTCATCTGTTATAATACAATATTAGTAACAAAAACAACGGAGGGGATTTAAAATGTTAGAAAAAATGACTGAATTTTTCAAAAGATTACCTAATAAAAAGTGCGTAGAATGCGGAAACGACATTGAGGAACAGCATGAATGCTACGGAAACAAATGTGATCACTGTCTAGATGTCATGAAATAAAAAAAGCTGAAACTGTTTTATAACAGTTTCAGCTTTTTTTATACGGTCAAACTGCGATACTCGTTTGGCGTAATGCCTTCTACTTTTTTAAACACTTTTCGAAAGTATTTATCATCATGATATCCAATCATATTCGCAATTTCATAGATTTTTAGTTCTTCATTTAGTAAAAGTGATTTGGCTTTATTCATTCTGACTTTCACCATATAATCTGAAATGTTTTCTTGAAATTCTTGCTTAAACTTCCTCGAAATGTATTCACGGCTTAGATAGAAACGTTCCGATATTTCTTGAAGCTTCACATCTCGATGAAAATTTTGCTGCAAATATTGTTCGATTTCATAAATAACGTCGCGATTGTTTTTCTTGCTATACCTTTTTACTACTTTTAAAAAGCGCTTTACTTCACGCTTCTTTCTCTCTACATACTTTGCTAGCTGAAACTGCCCATCTTGGTTATAGAAAAAAGAAAGAACATATTCAGGACCGTTATTTATCGTATAAGGAATGTGATATCTTTTTAACCAATGCTGGCTTAACAGCTGATATTCCTGCTCAAAATGCAGAATTTGCTTTAATGAGAGATAATTTTGTGCTTCAAAAGCTGTGATAATTTCGTTGAATACCGGCAAAAAGGCTTCAAACTTCCCGACTTGCAGCGCTTYTTCAATTTTACTATTATAATCCATCATATTTATTAATAAAGCACTTGCTAAAACGTCTTGCTCGCCGTAGACCTTCACTTTATTTTGATCAAGAACATTGCTTAATAAAAGCGAGTTTTTCGCATCTTCATAGGATTTCATTAGCTGATCAATAGAAGAAACTTTGCACCCTCTTGCAATCCGACAGCTCACGTCTAGCGTACGGCGAATGGCTGTATGTAAAGTCGTCAGTAAAGAGGTTATACGTTCAAAATCATTCCAAAATATAATAATAATTTCCCACTTATTTGATAAATAACGGAAGGCTACCCCATTTTCTTCTGCCATCAGCATTTCATTGATTACATTTAAAATTGAAAAATAGGCTAAATCCCGGTCACCGCCAAAAGAACGAATGATGGATTCATCTACACGTACAATCCCCACTTCATACTCTCTAGTCAGATGGAAACCAAACTCTTCATAGATTGATTGATTTAGCAAATAATTGTTCATTAACTGCGTCAGTTTTCGATCTCGATAAATCGGCTTCATTTCATTGATTAAACGATAGCTGCTATTATGGACTTTTCTGGACTCTTCTTCTTTCTTCCATTGGGTTACAGCTCGTATAAGCGTATCGTTTAAAATCGAAGGATCCACTGGTTTTAGAATATAATCCGTACTTCCAAAATGAATAGCTTTACGCATATAGTGGTAGTCATCATACCCTGTTACCACAATCGTTTTGCTAGAAGGCGAATTCTCTTTAATCCACTCCAACAAAGCAATTCCATCGATATTAGGCATCTTCATATCAGTAAAAATGATTTCCGGTCCGTGATCCTCGATAAGCGCAATCGCTTGCTCACCGCTATCAGCTTCTATCACATCTGTAATTTCATGCTCTTCCCACTGTCCAAGCAGCTTTATTCCTTCTCTTACATGCTCTTCATCATCCACGATTAATACTTTCATCACTATCCCTCTTTTCTTCAATTGTTGTTAGCTTTATGACAACGGTAAAATCGTGATTTTCTTGACTGCTAATTTGCATTGAAGCATGATCTCCATAGTAGATGCGAAGTCGTTCATAAATGTTTTGCAACCCAATATGCTCATCTGTTTGATTATACGATTGCTGAAGTCTCGTTTTTAATTGATTCAACTCTTGTTGCCCTATCCCTTTTCCGTTATCAGAAACCGTTAGAATCAGTTCTTCACCGTTCAAATCCGCTGAAATCAGTAGCTTTCCGCTTCCTGTACGGGTTTCGAATCCATGCTTAAAAGAATTCTCAACAAGAGGCTGCAAAATCATTTTCGGTATTCGCATAAGCTCTGCTTCTTTTTCGATATTTAACTCATACTCAAACTTTGAACCAAACCGCTGCTTTTGCAGACTTAAGAAAGCTTTTACGTGATCGACTTCTTGCTTTAAGCTAACGATATCCTCTTTCATATTCATGCTGTAACGCATAATGTGCGAAAGTGAGGTTAATAAAGAATATACTTCAACTGCTTTATGCTTAAGAGCAAGAGTTCCAATTGATTGAAATGCGTTGTATAAAAAATGCGGATTAATTTGTGACTGCAGTACTTTTAGCTGCGTTGATTTATTTTCTAATTCCAATCGAAATTTACGTTCAATCAAGTCATTAATTGTTTCTACCATAGAGGTAAAATGCCTTCCTAAAACACCAAATTCATCGTTTCCAAGCGACTTAAACCGCACCTCAAATGATCCTTTTTCCACTTCTTTCATATTGCGAATCAATACGTTAATCGGCTGTGTAAAACGTACTGATATAAAAAGCGTAGCGATAACGAGCATACACAAAAATGGCAGGCCAATTAATACATTCATAAGTGCTGTCTTTCTTGCATCCTCATATAAAACACTGTAAGGAATTCGTTTCACAATGTACAAGTCCTCAAAGGGCTGTTTAAGCTTTTCATACATTAATACGCCTGAGAAGCTTTTATCTTCCCATTCCATGCTATGGTCTTTTTGAGAAGTGAGCGCCTTCACCCACGCGTAGTTTTCATTTTTTCCAATAACCTTTGAATTAGAGGAATACAAAACCTTCCCTTTATTGTTCATTAAATAAAAATCTTCTGACTCTTCATTATATAGACGCTGCGATATAGATTGAATTTGTGTCATATTAATGTCTAAAGATAGATAAGCTAACAACTTGTCTGATGGAATCTCATCAATCCGCTGATGAAAGCTAATAACTTGATTCGGCAGTGAATCAATTAACGTTGATAAATTATTGTAGCTATAAATTTCATGGGTAGGCTCAATCACAAGAAATTTATGATTTTTATTTAAATAAGAATAGTAAGGCTGAGTGTAAATATCATCGTACTTTCCTCTGCTGCTCACTTTCGAATTATAAGCTGTATACGAGTCATGCCCGTTTTCAATGTAAAGATGGAGCTGTTCAATCTCTGGACGAGTATTATATAAATAAAGAAGAGTCCGTGATATTTCCAGTTGATTGGCTCCTAAGTCACTTGATACACCTTCATCTAACACCTTAATAAATGGGTGGTAGCCGTACAGCCTTTTTGTAATATTAGCAATTTCATTTAAGTAATCGCTCAAATCATTGCTTCCGTTTTTAATAACTTGATAGTTGGTAGAAATAAATCGGTTCTTAACCGTTTCTTTTGTGTATTGATACGTAAAAATCGTTGAAATTAAAAATGGAATAACCGTTGCGAATAAGAAAAACAAAATTAATTTCTTGCGTATGCTCCAGCCTTTCACAAATAACCTCCTTTGACTAATGTCATACATTATGACTATTATTATACATTAAAAGCGCTTTCAATTAACTATTATTTTTTCATAACTATGAATCTAACCAGCTATTTTTTCACACCAAAAAGTCCGCGTTTTCCACGCGGACTTCTTGTTTATTTTTTCATTTTTGCCCAAATTG
>NZ_JBFULJ010000129.1:0-8047 GCF_056400385.1 Priestia sp. P5_B4 | reverse complement strand
GTATCTATGCTTCTTGAAGGTCAGTATATTGATGGTAATCTCTCAATTAATTGAAATTAAAGGAGTAAGGTGAACTGTAATAGACTAATTTTCTTCGTTTTTTTGTAGACTATTCTTATATATCTTTTGACTTTTGCGGACTTTCTAATAAAGACATTCCTATATATTCATCATTATTTTTACCTAGTCTATAATTAGCTAAAACGACGGACGCAACTTTATTTTCCTTATCAATCCCTAAAAATGAGCTGAAGCATCCTGTTCCACCGCCGTGCAACACTACATTATTATTTTTCTTTAAAAGCAACCATCCAAGACCCATATCAAATTTCTTTGTTCCATTACCGTGTTTTTTATGACAAAAAGAAAGATATGGTTTATCTTCGTACATATTTATTTTTGCGTATTTAAGTAAATCTTCAGCGGTTAAGGATACTGCCCCGGCAGGTGATATAAAGTTTTCTTTGTCCCACTGCCAGTTGCCGCAACCATTATTTTTGCGGTCATAGCCCTGTAAATTATTGTGTGAAGTGCCTAAACAAGTATCCTTTAGTCCAAGCTCATTATGAAGAAAGTCATTCATAGTGTCCCAATATCCTTTGCCTGAGACAGTTCCTAACACATACCCAATAAGTGAAATACCGAAATTAGAATATTTCCATGAATAATCTACTTCTTTCAATTTAGTTCTTTCAATTAGCATTTTCATTTTGTTAAAATCCATATRCAACGGATTATTTTTGTTCAAATCACTTCCGCCAAAAATCAAACCTAAAATTATTTTAAAATATTCTCGTTTATTTAAAGGTAAGCTTCCTGAATATCCAGAAGAGTGAGTAGCGAGGCGGAGCAATGTAGGATAATACGTATCTTCTTTAAGTTCTTTTATGTATTTTTGTATAGAGTCGTTTAACGACACCTTGTTTTCAAATATGTATTTTGATAACAACGATACAGTGAAAGTTTTCGTAATAGAACCAATTTCATAATGATATCTTTTTGCCGAGTCAATTTCACCGCTTTCATTATAGACTTTTATAATAGACTGATTGTCCGTTAAGTAGCCAACGGTTAGTTTCAAGTGCTTTTTTCCTTTACAGGTTTTATTAATTAATCGTAATGTTTCATCGCTGATTTCAAACATAATGATTGCTCTCCCTTATCCTTTATTTTTAAAATTTTAAAAGGATTAATCGATATGCTTTAAGTTAGATTAGCCTATCGAGTTTTTTTATATATTCTTTCTTATATTATCAATTGCTTGAACTCTTCGACTTTCAAGCTCCCTTATTACTCTCAACTGTAATTCATTGTGATCATCATCCATTTTGATGTTGCCTTCTTCTTCAAATCCATCATGTTCTTCCCCATCGAAGCTATAGAGTTTCTTTAAAAGCTTCCACATTATTTCCAACTCTTCAGTTGAGAACTTTTTAAAAAGTTCTTCCAAAAAGAAAATTCCTTTTTCTGAGACAACAAGCAGTGCTTCTTTTCCCGCTTTCGTAATTTTTACGTTAACTGCACGCTTGTCTTTACTGCTAGGAACTACGTCAACATAACCCTTCTTTTCCATAATGGTAATCAACTGTTTGACGCTTTGTTTTGTAGTTCCTAATTTTCTAGCAATATTATTCAACGTTGTTTCATCTTCAGGTAAATGTGCAATTGCCACCATCGCCATATGCTGTCTTGATGTTAAAAGTTCAAGAGATTTATCACCTTTTACTTGAATTTTATTTGCCAGAGAAAATAAGGTAGCGTAAGTTTGCTGCATCAAGAAAAGCTCTTTATAAATATCCATATTCACCCTCCATTTTAGACAGTATGTTGTCTAAAACAAGAATAGTATATCTTGGTAATTAAGTCAATATACTGTCTATTTTATTTTTGACAATTCTAAGGAGATTATTCTGTTACACTAAAATAGGCAAAGAAATCATGATCGTTCGTAAGCAAAAGTTGTCCTTTCTTTATCCAATTAGATATACTAAAAAGGCACTCCAATTTAATACTGCTCTTAAAAAATGTAAGAAAATCGATATGAAGTAAAGGAGAAAAAACATGAACCAACACACACAACCTTTAAGCCCTATCGCCTTCCATCTTGGTCCACTTGAAGTCCATTGGTATGGAATTATCATAGGAATAGGAGCTTTCTTAGGCTTCTTGTTAGCCTCGAAAGAAGGAAAGAAACGAGGGATCTCTTCAGAAACCATCTCTGATTTACTTCTGCTAGCACTACCCATTGCTATCATTACTGCTCGAATTTACTACGTACTTTTTGAATGGAGTTATTATAAAGACCACCCAGGCGAAATTATAGCAATTTGGCATGGAGGCATAGCTATTCACGGTGGAATTATTGKCTCTGTATTAACAGCTATATGGTTTTGCAGAAAAAAGAATCTTTCTTTTTGGAAAATGACTGATGTTTTAGCTCCTAGCTTATTATTAGGCCAAGCTATTGGCCGGTGGGGAAACTTCATGAATCAAGAAGCACACGGCGGACCTGTTACACGTCAGTTCTTAGAAGCTTTACATTTGCCTGATTTTATTATTAACCAAATGTATATAAATGGAACTTACTATCATCCTACGTTTCTCTATGAATCACTTTGGAACATAATAGGTGTGCTTGTCCTAATCGTACTAAGAAAATCCTTGTTAAAAAGAGGCGAAGTCTTTCTTACTTACCTGCTATGGTATTCGATAGGAAGATTTTTTATAGAAGGACTGCGTACAGATAGCTTAATGTTAACCTCTCATATCAGAATAGCTCAATTAGTTTCTTTCCTTTGTGTGCTAGGCAGCTTGATTCTGCTATGGTATAGACGCAAAAAAGGCTTGGCAACTAGTAAGGCTGTCTTTCTCTCATAAGAACCGATATTTTTATGCAGTTTTGTAAAATTAGTAGTTGATGGACTATGTTTCAGATATCAAAACGTGTAATGAGAAATAAAAAACCAATAAAAGCAGCAAGTTGATTTTCAGTGAATTTGAAGATCAACTTGCTGCTTTTACACATTAGTTATTAATATTTTTAATCGAAACTATGATTTATATATATTTTACTAATGATAAACCGTCTTTTATAGTTAAGGTATACACTTCTTGTGTGAAGCTGCACTTGATAAGAATTCATATTGGAGATGAAATGTATGATAAATATAAATAAAGTCCAAAAACGRACTCTATTCCCACGAACAAATGCCCAGACGTCACCTAATGTTTTTTTATGGGCTGAAGGAATTGCTTTTACTTTTCTTTTTGCTTTACTTGCTTATGGCTTAGCGAAAGTCCCGGGGTTTAATCATATCGGTCCACTAGCCTGTTCAATTATAATGGCAGTCATTTATCGTCAAATTTTGGGGTACCCTGAAAAAATAAGATCTGGAATTGAATTTTCTTCTAAAAAGCTGTTACGCTATGCCATCATTTTATATGGCCTAAAGCTTAATATTGATGTTGTTATTCATCACGGATTAGGATTGTTGCTTCACGATGTGGGAACGGCTGTATTTGCGATTGTTTTGACGGTTTTTCTAGCCAAATGGATGAAAGCTGATAGCGGTTTATCCCTTCTTTTAGCGATAGGAACAGGAATATGCGGTGCTGCAGCTATTGCGGCTGTTTCTCCGATTGTAAAAGCAAAAGAAGAAGATACAGCTATCGGAGCTGGTGTTATTGCTTTAGTGGGAACCCTATTTGCGATTGGATATACCGTTTTAAGACCTTATATACATTTAACAAATATTCAATATGGAATTTGGTCAGGCGTAGGTCTCCATGAAATTGCCCATGTAGCTCTAGCTGCAGCACCGTCTGGACGCGATGCTCTAGCTATTGGACTGTTGGCTAAGTTAGGCAGAGTGCTCTTACTTGTGCCATTAAGCTTTATCTTAATGTACTGGATGAAGCGAACAGGAAAAATTGAAAAGGATACCAAGATTGAATTCCCTTGGTTTTTAATAGGTTTTATAATCATGAGTATTTTTGGGAGTTATGTCGTTGGTAAGCACCTTATAATACCTAAAACGATCATGGATGATATTTCAACTCTAACTACCTTTCTTTTAACAATGGCTATGGTCGGGCTAGGGTTAAATGTAAGTTTGAAGGCTCTTCGAACAAAAGCATTAAAGCCGGTGATTGCGATGTTTATTACCTCTATACTCTTATCATTTCTTACGTTTTGGACGATGTAAAGACAAGTAAATTAAAATGATTAAGTAACAGCTACTACTTCCTATACAACTGTTAATGCGAAAAAAGTTTCTTATTTCTCAGGTTTTAAATCTCTTCCCAAATTTATGGATTAATTATAGAGCAATCTAAACCTATAACCTAGATACTATTGGCAGTTCCCTCCTTAATAAACGTTTTCACTTAAAAAACAATCTTTATTGCAGTAAGTAGTGATGTAATAAAGGTTGTGTTTGTATATACTAGGGGTTGTAGTGCTGAACTTGGTGTTGTTTTAAGAGCATCAAGCGGATAAAAAGCCGAAGCATCTCCTACCATGAAATGCAGTAAAGTAGTGAAACATTTAGAAAATACATTGACGCCCCTGAATCAGTCATGGTATAAACACAATAGGAGAGTTTAGCACTTAAAAGCATAAAAGCGATAAAGTTTAAAACAATATTTATATAAATAGAATACATAGGAGGAAACAACTACCATGGGACATAATAGCAAAATTATAGACTGTACCATTCGTGACGGAGGTTTAATTAATAATTGGGATTTTAGCGTTGGATTTGTGCAAGACTTATATAACGGCCTAAGCGCAGCCGGCGTTGAATACATGGAGATCGGTTATAAAAATTCACCTAAGCTTCTTCAAGCAACTGAGCCCAATCCATGGAGATTTCTTGACGATAACTTTCTCAAAGAAATTATCCCTGAGAAAAAGTTCACGAAGCTATCTGCCTTAGTAGATATTGGGCGTGTAGATCCAAATGACATTCTGCCACGTGAACAAAGTATGTTAGATATGATTCGAGTGGCATGCTATATTCGCGAAGTAGATAAAGGCTTAGAGCTTATAAAAATGTTTCATGATTTGGGCTATGAGACCTCACTTAACATTATGGCACTATCTAGCGTACCGGAAAATCAGCTTATTGAAGCATTTGAAATGGTAAAGAAAAGCCCTGTAGATGTTGTATATATCGTTGACTCCTTTGGAAGCCTAGACCCTGCGGATATTGAGCATCAAGTGAAAAAGTTTCAAGCCATGATTCCTAGCAAACAGCTTGGGATCCATACCCATAACAACATGCAGCTAGCTTTTGCTAATACATTAACTGCAATGCGCAGTGGCGTTACATTCCTTGATTCATCTGTTTATGGTATGGGCCGTGCAGCTGGTAACTGTAACACAGAGCTGCTTGTTAGCTACATACCAAAACCACGCTATGAGATGAAGCCGATTCTTGGCGTAATTGAAAAGCATATGCTTGAAATGCGTCAAAAGTGGGAATGGGGCTATATCATTCCTTACATGATTTCTGGTGTGCTGAATGAACATCCACGTGTTGCTATGGCTTACCGTGATAGCGAGGATCGTGACAAATTCGTAGATTTTTATGACAAAGTGACGTCTCCAGAAGTTACTACGTCTCCATCATCAAAATAAGTTAAAATGCTAAAAGTACCTCTGTTAATCGGGGTACTTTTTTGTTTTTGTACAAAGAGCCCATGATTGTATAGCATCTACTTAAACTTTGATACCCTCGATCTCGACAATTAGCTAAATGTAAACAGTCGTGCTCTTCTTAAACTATTATTTATGTATGTAAACCGGCGTTCCAATGGGAACTACAGAGGAAAGTTCTAGAATATCTTCATTTTCCATTCTGACACATCCATGTGACATATCTCTGCCAATAGAAGCTGGATCATTAGTCCCGTGTATTCCATATGTAGGTTTTGATAGTCCCATCCATAAGGGACCAAATACAGCTGGAGGGGTAGTATCTTTATTAATGATTTTAAATTTTCCAGTTGGAGTTGGCGTAATCATTTTCCCTACAGCAATAGGATATGTCTTTACTAATTTAGCTCCATCATATAGTTTTAATTGATGCTGCTTTATTGAGACATCTATCCTTTTTGCCATGGCAGTACCTCCAACTTCTTATAAGTTACTATAAATAGAATTTTTTTATTGTTAACCACGTATATCGAATAACTGTTAACTGAAAAATATCTAAATTAATCCATAAAAACTAATGCTATTTATACCGTTCTAATAGTGAAAAATTTTTTTAAAAGCCAAGGCCCTGGCGTAAATCCAAGTGTTAATTGCCAAGCTCCTATTGCTTGCAAACCAAATTTACGAACTAACACCATTTTTTCACTCATGCTTCTTACATCTTCAAACCATACTTCATGCATCTGTCCCGCTTGATCTCTATACTGAAAAAATGGCGATTTGTACTCTTTTGAATATTGGATAGGGGACTGATATCTCATCGCTGTTTTAATCGCATCTTGATTGGATATAGCAGATGCTACTGTGCCGGGCTTGTAAGGAATTGACCAGTTATATCCATACAAAGGGACTCCAATGATAAGCTTTCTTCGCGGAACACTTTTTATCGCAAATTCTATTGTTTTTTTTACTTCAGTAATAGGTGCAACAGGCCCTGGTTCGCTGCCTGCATGATGCCAATCATATGCCATAATGAACATATAGTTAACAACGGCACCTATTCCACCGTAATCATATCCTTTTAACCAAGGAATATCTTCGCTTGTCTTCGCTGGAACCGCTATGGTCAGCACGTATCCGGCAGGTTTTAAACGTTCACCCAGCTGACGTAAAAATCCTGTAAAAAGATCTCTATCCTCGGCCTTTACACGTTCAAAATCAATATTCACCCCGCCGTAGCCTTTTCTAGATACTAAATAAAAAATATTATTAACAAGATTGTTTCTTGCCTGAGGATTATTTAAAACTTGATGGGCAAGATCCGAACTAAACCCTTCAGAAGTTAGATTAGTAATCGTAACTAACGGTGTAACTCGGTTTTTCCAAGTCGTTTCAATTGCTACTAAATCGTTTAAATCATTCATAATATCTCCATTGCTGCCAAAATGATATTCAAAGATAGAAATGGACGAGGAATAAGTTGCAAAATCAGTAATTAAATCGCGATCTAATTCTGGATTTCGAACGGCATAATACTCCAGTGTACCTGCAATATAGTCTGATATATTAGGGATTTTCATTTTCATTCCCACCTGCAAATAATTATAATGGACTGAAGGATTAGCTCTTTTTAATTGTTCTAAGGATACATAAGCTTTTTTAGCAATACTCCTCATCGTATCACCAGGTTGAACTGTGTATACATAAGAAGCTATAAGTAAGGCTTGACCTGGAACAACATTTGTTTCTTCTAAACCATTTACCCTCCTAAGCTGCGCAATGGGATAATCATATCTACTGCTTATTGAAGACAGGGTATCACCAGGTTGAACTATATGAACAAACATGTTTTCTCCTCCTATGTACTCTTTATCGAATTATGTTTTATTTCGTGACAAGTTTAAAGAAGCCATTCAATAAATGTATATGAGTATTGTTTGTATATATAACTGAGTTAAGTGAGGGGGAACCGCTTTACACACTCCCTCCTCTATTGCGCCCCTCATACGGGTAGAAATGTTCCAAAGATTACATCAAAATCTATATATCATAAACGTATGCTTTTAGCGTGCTTGAAAAAGGGTGATTATTTGTCGGGTAGGATTACGTTAAGAAATAAAACTATTTTAAACAATATAAACAACGCGGCGATTAATATTAGTCTTAATGAATAATTAAAATCGAAAAACCTTCTCCTCTGTTAGGTAGAAGGTCATTCGTGTAATTGAAATGTCAATGTAGTCTCTGTAAAAAAGAATTCAATTCTTTAAACGGAAGTGGAAGAATACAAGTAAATTTGAGTGACATGATTTATTTCAGAGCCGGGCTTCCATACCGCAGATAAATTAAAGTCCTTGACCTACTTTCACTTTATTTTCACCTGTACTC
>NZ_JBFULJ010000128.1:0-8065 GCF_056400385.1 Priestia sp. P5_B4 | reverse complement strand
CTAAATAACGATGCATCAGCCGATAATTCATCTCAAACTCAAACGGAAGATGAGACGGAGCTATTTCCAGATTCAGGATCTGATTCCAATACGAACAATGGAACTAACGGGCAAGATCAATGGTCAAATGACAGTTCTAGTGAGCAAAGTGATCAGTGGTCAGACGATGATTCAAGTAGCCAGCAAGATCAGTGGTCTAATGATGATGCTGGAAATAGTCAGGATAATTGGGGCAATAACGATGATTCTTCTATGCAATCAAGACCTTCTTAAGGATGTGATATAATGAGCTACTCATTTAAAGCAATGAATACCGAATTTAATGTATATGAGCTTGAAACACTTGTCAGCCAAAAAGTGGAGAGCTGGTGTTATCTTGTAGAAGAAACCCTAAGCCGCTTTCTTCCAACAAGCGAGCTTTCACAGCTTAATTCGCTGAACGGAAGATTATTTTTACCGTCAAAAATGTTGTATGAAGCTGTAAAAACAGCCTCTTACTATCACAATGAGACAAACGGGATTTTCAACCCATTTCTGTATCACTCTATTCAAACTCTAGGATATGACCAAAGCTTTGAACAACTGCCTAACAATCAGCTTCCTCAAGAAGTAGCAGCTTTTGATGCTGTTAACCCTATTATGATTCACAAAGGAATGAGAAGTATTCAGCTTGCTTCTAATGTCGGTCTGGATTTAGGCGGAATCGCAAAAGGTTGGAGCATTCAGCAAATGGCGAATCAATTAAAGAAAAAAGGAACTTCACTTGGTGCAATCGATGGAGGCGGTGATATTGTAACGTGGGGGCCTGCTAGCAAGCACTGGTCTATTGCGCTCTCTCATCCATTTGATTTATCAAAAAATCTCATGAGTATTAAAGTAAAGAGCAACAGCGGCATTGCCACAAGCAGTGTGGGCAAGCGATTGTGGAAAGTAAACGGACACACTCACCATCATATTATTGATGGCAGAATCAGCAAGCCTAGTTCATCAGAGCTTCTGCAAGTAACGGTTGTTTCAGAAGACTTGACCGTTTCTGAAGTCTATGCAAAATGCATGCTTATTCTTGGATGGGACGCCGGATTAAGATTAGCTAAAATGCATCACCCTTCTTTAGAGGTAATTGCGGTTACAAAAGAAGGCGAAGTGTTAATCGACAAAAATGTGAAAGGTCAGGTATACCATTATGGCTACTCTCCTCGCGCAATTTAGTGCCCACTTTCCCGTTTGGAATACCATTCGGGCAGCCGGCTTAACTTCTTATTTGCTCATGTTTGTATCGGTTGCCGCTGGCATTTCTCACAGCTTTTCATTTTTTAAACCAAAACGAAAAAAACAGCTTTTGCTGGTTCATCAATCATCAGGGTGGTTCGGATTATTATTTGGCATGATTCACGGACTTGTTTTATCATTTGATCAATCGATTCATTTTTCACTTTCTGACATTTTAATTCCGTTCACTTCCGATTACAAACCAATTAGCACAGGTCTTGGTACTATTTCACTCTACATTTTATTCGTACTGATTATCACATCCGATTTTATAAAACAGCTGGGGAGAAAAACATGGAAAGCCATTCATTTTCTTGCTTTTCCAGGCTATTTGCTCGCACTGTATCACGGTATTACTTCTGGAACAGATACACAGCAACCGCTTATTCTTGGGATGTACAGCATCACTGGCTGCATCGTTTTGATTTTGCTTTTTTTACGACTTCAACACCAGTCAGCTCCTAAGAACCAAAAAAAAGCTCAGGAAAACTAAAAAACGCACTCTATCATAGAGTGCGTTTTTTCTTATCCGCGTCCTGCTTGGAATGATGGGTACTGTGTCATACCACCGTCAGCAAAGAGTGTAATCCCTGTTACATAACTTGCCTCTGAAGAAGCTAGCCATGCAGCAACCGCTGCAATTTCTTCCGGCTCTCCAATGTATCCCATTGGAATCATGCTTTCTACATCTGCACGCTGCTCAGGATCAGCGAATTTCTCAGCGTTAATCGGTGTATTAATCGCTCCCGGTCCAATGTTATTTACACGAATACCTTTTGGAGCGTATTCTAATGCAAGTGTTTCGGTCATAAGCTTCATTCCGCCTTTACTTGCTGCGTAATGAACAAATAATGGCCAAGGAATTTTCTCGTGAACACTCGACATGTTAATAACTGTTCCCTTAATATCATTTTCCACAAAATATTTAATCGCTTCACGGCTGCCTAAAAATGCTCCCGTTAAGTTCGTATCAATGACTTTATTCCAATCGCTTAAAGACATTTCATGAGATGAAACCGGATTTTCCATTCCTGCGTTATTAATCATAACATCTAACTTTCCAAATTCTTTAATAGCAGATTGAACTAAATTGATCACGTCAGACTCAACTGTTACGTCACCTTTAACGGCAATTGCCTCTCCGCCAACTTTTTTAATTTCTTCTAAAACGCTGTTAGCTTCTTCTTCTTTCGAACGATAATTCACAACTACCTTGGCTTTTTCTGTCGCAAAACGAATCGCCATTGATTTTCCCAAACCGGTAGATGAACCTGTTATGACAACTACTTTTCCTTCTAAATCTTTATACATTGTTAATACCCTCCTAGTTAGCTTTTGGCGAGCCCTAACATGACTCCTGCTATGATGATCAGTATAATTCCAATAATAATCCCAACTAGCTGACGCTTCGTTTTCTTCTCACCTAAAATAATGATCCCGCCTAATGTTGAAATGACGATTCCCATTTGGGAAAGCGAAAAGCTTGTCGCTACGCCTACTTTAGGTTGTGAGATGAATAAAAACATATTACCAGCGGCCCAAATAAGACCTGGGATAATGTTGCGAATTGCATATTTATTAAATGGCTTATGCTTAAACGTCAGCAATACTCCTCCAATAACCATACCAATCGCTTGAGGTAATAAAGCCGACCATCCGTCTACATTAAATAGACGGGCTACTACAACATAAACTAAATAACCAACGGTTGAAATTAATAAAATAACAATTCCTTTTTTGAAGTTTCCTTTTCCTTCTTCAGCCTCTTTCTCTTCTTTGCTTTGAAGTGATGCTAAAACAATCCCTACAATAATAAAGATAAGAGCTAGCACACCAAGAATGATTGAAGTTTTTGTAGACCACTCGTGAAACACAATTACTCCAAATAATGAAGTGGAAACTAACTGAAGCCCAGTTGAAATAGGCATCGTTTTAGAAACTCCAATTAAATCAATACTTTTCAGCTGATTACTTTGTCCAACTGCCCAAAATAGCCCCGATACAACTCCAACCCCAAAGATTAAAGGTGTAAGCGTAGGGTGTACAAAAATATAAATACCGATGGAGAAAATCAAAGCTCCCAATGTGGTTCCAAGCGTTTGACTATAAGGTCCTCCGCCTAGTTTCACATTAAAAAGCACAATACTTCCCCAAAATATGGCTGGTAAGACAGCTAAAAATATGTCCATGTTTCAAAACCTTCCTGTGCTAAAATTAAATGTCAAAGTGCATATTCCCCAATTTTTCCGCCATTAATCCTTTTTCAGGGACATTTTATGAATTAATGACCGCACGAAATATTCTTTGGATAGCGAAAACTGTATACCTTAATTTGTTCTAGGAGAGAAAAAGATATACTTTCTAACGCAAAAAAACAGCTTTTCCAAATAAAAGCTGTTCTGTATCATTTAATTTATTTTTAACATATAGCGATTAATAGGTCTCCCCACTCTGCCGTATTCAACTGATAATTTCAGCTCGTTTTCCTGTTCTAAAAACTCTAAATACCTTCTTGCTGTAACACGCGCAATTCCTACACCGTCCGCTACTTCTTCAGCAGAAATTGGATGATTTTGTTCCGAAAGATATTGTTGTATCCTCCTTAGCGTAACCGCATTTAGCCCTTTGGGAAGCAAATCGGCTTTTTCTTCGAATTGCTGAAACAGCATAGAATCTAATTCAGACTGAGTAATATGTTCTTTTTGACTTATTTTAACTTGAAACGAACGATACTGCTCAAGTGCTTGCTTCATTCGTTCAAACTTGAACGGTTTCATAATATAATCAACAGCGCCATATTGAAGAACTTTGCGTACGGTTTCAATATCACTTGCAGCCGTAACTGCTATCACGTCTGTTTTATAGCCATTTGCTCGAATTTGCTGTAAGGTAGTTAAGCCATCTTGACTAGGCATATACATATCAATAATCGTTAAATCAGGCTGATGTTTTTTAATGAGCTGTACCCCCTCTAAACCATTCGAAGCTGCAGCGATGACGATGAACCCTTCAACTTGTTCAATAAATTGGCGGTTCACTTCTTGTACCATAGGATCGTCTTCTATGAGAAGCACGGTCCATTCTTTTTTATTCATTTCCCACTCCCCCTATAAAAAGAATGTAATGATAAAAGTCGTTCCAACATCTAATTCTGACTCTACTTCGATCTGACCGTTTCCTTTTTCAACAATTTGTTTTACTAAATGCAAGCCAATTCCTCTATTTTCCTTTGCTTTGGTTGAAAAACCTTCATCAAAGATTCTCGCTACTTGATCCTCATTCATACCACACCCGTTATCTTCAACTAATATAGAAAGAATGCCGTCATTTTGTTCCATACTTATATAGATCTTCCGTTCACGACGCTCCATATGTTGATACGAATCAAAAGCGTTCTCAATTAAGTTACCAATAATAATCACAAAATCATGATGATCTAAGTAAGGAGGAAATGAGTGAAGCTCGCTGTGGCGATCGATAGCTAACTCAATTCCAAGTTCTTTGGCACGGCTGACTTTGCTCAACAGCAATCCCGATATACTTTCATCTTTAATATGCTTATGAAGAAATTGGGTGAGCTCTTCTTGCTGTTCAGACACTTGAAAAACATACTGAAGAGCCTTGTCTTTATTTCCAAGTTGGATAAGCCCTGCAATCGTATGAAGTTTATTCATGTATTCATGGTTTTGAACTCTAAGAGCGCTTACAAATGATTTAACTCCTGTTAACTCTTCAGCTAATTTTTTAACTTCCGTTCTGTCTTGAAAAATAGCGACCGCACCGACTGTGTGATTATTAACTTTAATCGGCACACGATTGCTTAAAATATTCAAATTTCGAACTTGAAGCTCTCGATTATAAACAGGCTGATTAAGCTGCAGAATTTCTGGAAGCCTTGTATCTGGAATCACATCATAGATCTTTTTTCCAATTACTTCATCGGGTACATCCATCATAATTTTCGCTTTATGATTAAAAATAGTGATGTTCTCCTCTTTATCAATGGCAATGACTCCTTCATGCATGGCATTAAAGGTCTCCGTTCGTTCTACGAACAAACGAGCAATTTCATGAGGTTCAAGCTCAAACATCTCTTTTTTGATACGAGATGCAAGCGCCCACGCTCCCCATCCTCCAAAAAAAAGAGCAAGACCTGAGATCAGAAAGATTTCTTTTTTTAAACTTAAAATGACCTCTGTAAATTTCGGAAGAAGATAGCCTGAGACAACCACTCCTACTTGTTCATGCTGATCGTTTACAACGGGCACAAAAGAGCGAATGACCATTCCGCCTTCTCCTTTTGCTTTATCGGTATAGGTATGTTCTGCAAACGCCTGTCCCTCATCATCTCCTTTAGAGATTTTTCCAATCATGCTTTGCAAAGGGTGAGACAAACGTTCATGATTCATATTCATAACTACTACATAATAAGCACCGTGAATAATGCGAATCGGCTCTACAATTTGATTAATGTTCTTACTATCTTTTTCAATTTTTTCTCGAATTTCAGGCATTTCAGCAACTGTTCTCGAAGTGATTAAAGCCCTTTGCTCTAAATCATTTTCTTTTGACTGTACAAAATTATTAATCACCACGATACTTGCTAAAAACAACGAAAAGGCCACGATAAAAAAGATTAACCCCGTCATTTTCGTTTGCATCGATAAGCGCATCATAGCGGAACACCTACTGCTGATTGAAGTTTATTTTAATTTTACCACGTTGAGAAATTGCGTGTTAGAATATTTGTAGAGAAAAATTATTGAATCGCGGGGTTGGACATTTTGAAGATGTTTATAGGGGCAAGTATAATTGTCAGCGTTTTCTTGATGATCTATGTTTTTTTGCAGTATACGGTTATAAATCAGGATAATGTGTATCATGACGATGAGCAAAAAGGATTAAATAAGCAAATTGTGATTAATTTTAGCCATGTGGTAGCTGAAAACACTCCAAAAGGCTTAGCCGCTCAAAAATTTGCTGAAATCGTTAATCAAAAATCGGATGGTAAAGTTAAAATTGAAGTATATTCAAACGGTGTATTGTATTCAGACGACGAAGAACTTGCCGCCCTTCGCCGAAATGATGTACAAATGATTGCACCTTCCATTTCCAAGCTAAGCGACCTCTCCCCTACGTGGCAACTTTTTGATCTTCCCTTCATTTTCGATGATTACAGCGAGGCAAAACAAGTGTTTACCGGTAAAATCGGACAGGATTTGTTGAGTACGCTGCAAGAGAAAAACATTAAAGGGCTTGCTTTATGGAGCAACGGCTTTAAACAAATGACTAGCAATACGAAGCCTTTGCTCTATCCAGCAGATTTTCAAGGTCAAACGTTTCGCATTATGCCAAGTGAAGTAATCAAAAAACAATTCGAACTTCTTGGCGCCAAGCCTCAGGCTGTCTCGTTTAATAAAGTATATCAATCCCTTGAACGACAGGAATTTGATGGACAGGAAAATACCATTTCTAATATTTATTCAAAACGTTTGTACGAGCTGCAAAAATATATGACCATCAGCAACCATGGATACTTGGGCTACGCTGTTTTAATGGATGAAAAGTATTGGGACAGCCTCCCTGAAGATGTAAAACAACTATTAAGTGATGCAATGGTAGAAACAACTAACTGGATTTGGACTCAATCAAAAATGATGAACGATGAACAGCTGCAGCAAATAAAAAATAAATCTGGCATGCGCGTTTATTACTTAAATGATTTACAAAAAGCCGAATGGAAAAAACAGTTTAACTCTCTTTATCAATCGTTTGAAAACAATGCAACAAAACAAACGCTTGATATCATTCAACAAATAAAAAATATCGAAAGCAAAAAGTGATGACTATATAGTCAACACTTTTTTTGACCAAAATGACCAAAAAGAACATTATCACCAGAAATATAAATAGTTAAAATTATCAGTTAATATAAGGATAAGAATAATGTAAGCGTTAACAAAAATACTCTCGAAAGGAGCATTACGTATGAAATTAAGTTTTAAAAATCTAACTGTTCAAGTTGTTATCGGTATCCTTCTTGGTATTGCAATTGGCTTCATGTTTCCTGAATTTGGAGCTAAATTAAAAGTATTGGCTGATATCTTCATTAAATTAATTAAGATGGTGATTGCCCCAATTATTTTCTTAACAGTGGTCATCGGTATCGGAAGCATGGGAGATTTAAAGAAAGTGGGACGAATTGGAGGTAAAGCTCTTTTATACTTTGAGATTGTCACTACTTTTGCCTTAGCAATTGGAATTATCGTTGTAAACTTTATCAAACCTGGGGCTGGCTTTAATATCAATGGTGCAAGCGGAGCTGATGTTACTCAATATACGCAGCAAGCAGCTGAAGCGGAGCATGGCTTTATGGAGTTTATCATGGGAATTATTCCAGACAGCGTATTTGGGGCGATGGCAAATGGTGAATTATTGCCAATCTTATTCTTTGCCGTACTATTTGGAATGGCTACAGCTACACTCGGCGAAAAAGCGGCTCCTGTCATTACATTCTTTGAACGCTGTACAGATATTTTCTTTGGAATTGTTAATATGATTATGAAACTTTCACCTATTGCGGCGTTTGGAGCGATGGCTTATACGATCGGTAACTTTGGAATAGGCTCTCTTCAAAAACTCGGTTTCTTAATGGGATCTGTTTACATTACTATGTTCTTATTTATTGTATTTGTACTTGGAACCATTGCTAAGATTTATGGATTTAATATTTTTAAATTCATTGCTTTTATTAAAGAAGAAATTCTACTTGTATTAGGTACGTCTTCTTCGGAAT
>NZ_JBFULJ010000127.1:0-8071 GCF_056400385.1 Priestia sp. P5_B4 | reverse complement strand
TGGCGGGCCCGAATTAATGCGTAAGACAATTAAAGAAAATTTCGGCGTAGATGTAAACTATTATGCCGTTGTTGATTTTAAAGGTTTTTCTAAAGTTGCCG
Source organism: Priestia sp. P5_B4 (assembly GCF_056400385.1). Taxonomy (NCBI): domain Bacteria; kingdom Bacillati; phylum Bacillota; class Bacilli; order Caryophanales; family Bacillaceae; genus Priestia; species Priestia sp. P5_B4. The sequence goes on along the minus strand of NZ_JBFULJ010000127.1, from coordinate 7,970 downwards.
ATACAATTGCCCCTGAGGGAATTACGGTTACCGTGCCGCACGAAATGTCATCAGGAATTGGCATGACGCTAAAACCTGGAAAACAAACTCTTCACGGAGATAAATTACTAGGATACGTGCGATTCCGACATGATAGCCAAAGTGATTTCGGGCGCGTGAAGCGTCAACAAGAAGTGATCGGTAAATTAATGGATGAAGCTCTTCAAGTAAAGACGCTGGCAAAAGCTCCTAAGCTATGGGGCGTCATTGATCCATATGTGGATACAAATATTCCTCCAAAAACATTTATCGTGATAGGAAAAGATTTCTTAGTTGGGAATCAGCCAGATTTAAAATCTCTTCGTTTACCGGTCGAAGGTTCCTATTCAAATGAACGAGTATCCGGTATTGGTGCTGTTTTAAGCATCGACCTTGAAGAAAACAAACAAGCGTTACAGTCATTTTTAAATTAGGAAAAGGTGTCCATTAGCGGACACCTTTTTTTATACTATTCAAAAAAACTTCTGTTTTTCCTCCCTATCTCTCAAAAAAATTTGAGTTTCGACAAAAATGAAGCCATTTTCCAGAAAACAGCTATTTCTTTGAAGTTCTATTTTTTCTACTACATGCGTATATGAAAGGAGAAGGACTTCTTTTTTATATTTTTGATTCAAGGAGATGAACGTATGAAATTATATGGTTTTCAATCTGAAGAAGAGCGTTCCTTTCTTCATTCTACCTATAAAGTAAATCCATTGCTTTCTCATACTGGAGATGTCAAAATTAGCTTTTTATCTTTTCAAGAAAATGATTATACTCCCCGTCAAGAAGCTACGATTCCACAGCTTCTATTAGTCGTTCACGGGGAAGGCTGGGTAGCTGGCGATAACGGACTGAAAATTTATATCAAACAAGGTGAATCCGCATTTTGGAGAGGGGGGGAATCATTTGAAGTCGGGAGTCTAACTGCTATGACAGGATTACTCATTGAAGGATTAGATATCGCTCCTCAAAAGCTGCTTACTTCTTTTTCACGAACAAATGTAAATTAAAAAGCCGCGTTAACGCGGCTTTTTTTATTACCTTAGTAATTGAGCGTAGCTTTCAGCACTATCTTGAATGACTTTGTCGCTCAGCTCACCGCCTGCTCCTTGAAATAAAAATGGCGTTTGGAACTTCATGCCTGTTAAATTTGCCGTAGCTTGAAACGGAAGAAGCAGATGATTCATTGGGTAACGGTTGTATCCCCCTTCTTGATAAGCTTCTGCAGGGCCTCCTGTTGAAGTAGCTACGACAAACTCTTTTCCCTGAAGTTTAGTACCTTTGCTTCCATAAGCCCATCCGTATGTTAAGACAACATCTTGCCACTCTTTTAAGAGTGCTGGTGAGCTGTACCAGTAAAATGGAAATTGAAAAACAATACGATCGAATTGAACAGCTAACTCCTGCTCTTTTTCTACATCAATTTTGAAATCGGGATAGTTTGCGTATAAATCATGAACGTACACATTCTCTTCTTTTTTTACTCGCTCTGCCCACGCTTTATTAATACGAGAAGATGCTAAGTTTGGATGTGCTAAAATAACCAGTGTTTTCATTTTTATACTCTCCTTCTGATGTCTGTGCTTGCTTTTTTCTTTTCTATTTTTTACGCTTGCCTCTCACGGCTCGTTCAGTCATTCTTTCCTTTTCCTTTAGGAAATCCGAGTTAGTTTACACTTATAAACTACCAGTATTATCATTTTGCTTCAACAAAATTGACTTTGCTTTTATCACCTTTAATTTTTTTATGTACCCAAAACGGCAGATAAAGGACAAGAAAGCTAAGAATCATGATTCCTTCAATCCATACTAAATACCAAGGATGAGGTCCAAGAACATCCAGCAAGGAAGCRTGCTCTGGCTTTTTCATCATGTATAAATAATTCGCATGGAGTAAACGATTCATGACATAGATAAAACCCCCGTACAGATTAACAAATACTACGCTTACCCACAAAGAACGAAACGTCGGCTCATATCTGCAGGCAGCAATTAGCATACAGCAAGCAAGTACCACACCGCCATGCGATACATAAAACTGCACATAGCGAAACTGGGCATACGCATAGCCGCCAAGGTCCGGGGTAATCATCGCTTGAACAGAGCTGCTGATTCCTGCGAAGTACACAAAATAAAAAAGAAACCTGCTTTTGGTTATCAGCATAACAGCAGCCAGCAGCACGACTATATCACTGAGCTGAAGAGGCAAGGAAGTTTCAGCAGACCACCGATGACATCCGATTTCCCAAGCCTGGTAGGCTGTTTCTGAAGCAATTAGAATGAGTGAAAGCAAAATGAACACAAACCTCTTTTTTCCCAGATGCTTTCGACACAAAAAAATAAATGCTCCTATGATCACGATAATAGCTAAAGTTACAAGATGTTCAACTGAAAAAAGCTGAAAGGAATGTTGTACAGGATGACACGTAAAAAATGAATTCATAAAAGCGCCTTCCTTCCATCAGAAAACAAATTTGGTACCTTTAGCTTGTTCATAAGACCTCATTTTCATTAATGCTTCTCTCGCATTAAAAAGAGATTGAGACATAACGAAATCACGCCAATCTAAAGATGGACGAATGGAGTAAATAATCGAGCATGAATCACTTCTTGCACCTCAGTTGATTTCCATGCAAGACTTCTCTTTCCGCGGGAGTCTTCGCGTTGCCCTCCAATCAACTGCTAGAAACAACTAAAATAAAAAGATCCGAACGATTCATCATTCGGATCTTCTTTCAAYTAACATACTGTTGTCCTAACTTTTTTCTTCGTTTTTACTCTTTAATTAATCCTTTTCTCACTAAGAATTGATGAGCAACTTCTGCAGCTGTTTTTCCTTTCGCATTTACTTGATAGTTCATTTCACGCATTTCGTCATCACTGATTTTACCGCCCAGTTGATTTAAGATTTTTTTCAGTTCAGGGTGCTCTTTTAGCGTATCTTCACGAAGCACAGGCGCTCCTTGATACGGAGGGAAGAACTGCTGATCGTCTTTTAAGACTTTCAAACCAAACTGTTTGATTTCAGGGTCCGTTGCGTAAGCATCAAGCATGTTAATATCGCCTTTTTCTACAGCGCGATAGCGAAGCTTCGGCTCCATCGTTTTAATATTCGGGAAGGTAAGACCATATTCTTTTTGAACGCCTACATAGCCGTCTTCACGATCTTTAAACTCAAGCGTAAACCCTGCTTTTACTTTATCTGTTGCATTTGCCAAATCTGAAATAGTTGTTAGATTATTTTCTTTGGCAAATTCCTTTGTTACGGTTAATGTGTACGTATTATTAAACTTCATTGGATCTAAATAGACAAGGCCGAATTTCTTTTGAAATCCTTCTTTTGCCTGCTTGTACACCTCTGTTTCATCTTTGCTGTCCGGCTGTTCCTTTAGATGCGTCACAATGGCTGTACCCGTATATTCAGGGTACAAATCAATTTCCTTGTTACGCAGAGCCTCAAATACAAATACCGTTTTCCCAAGCGACGAACGAAGATTTACTTTCATATCGGTTTGATCTTCAATTAATTCTTTGTACATATTAATTAAAATGTCTTGTTCTGCACCAATTTTCCCTCCGATAACAAGGTCTGGTTTTGTTGCGCTCATCGCTGCAAACGGAGAAACAAGAATAAGTATTAATACGATGATCATAATAAACGAGCGTTTTTTGGACCCTTTTTTAGCTGAGTGTTCAATCGTTCGCAGAATTCCATCAAAAATAAGCGCTAATAATGCTGCTGGAATGGCTCCTAATAAAATCAAACTATTATCGCTTCGGTCAATACCAAGCAAAATTAAGCTTCCGAGTCCGCCCGCTCCGATAAGAGCCACGATTGTCGCTGTGCCAATAATGAGTACCATCGCTGTGCGAATTCCGGCCATAATGACAGGAAGTGCTAGAGGAAGTTCTACTTTAATTAATCGTCTCCACGAGTTCATCCCCATGGCTTTGGATGCTTCAATTAAAGATGGGTCCACTTCTTTAATTCCGGTATATGTATTTCGTACAATAGGAAGAAGCGAATATAAAAACAGTGCAATAACCGCGGGAAAGGTTCCAATTCCGACAAGAGGAATCAGTAATCCTAATAAAGCGAGTGAAGGAATGGTTTGCAGTACGGCTGTTACGCCAATGATTGGTTCAGCAATGCGGTCATGCCTCGTTAAGTACAGTCCGAGCGGCACTGAAATTAATACGGCGATAACAAGAGCCAGTACTGAAATTTGAATGTGTTCAAGAAGAGCTTGAAACAGTGCATCTCCTCGTTGATCTAATAATGTGCTTAGTGCATTCATTACAGCGTTCCTCCTTCTTTCGTTTTATCAGAAAGAAACGCTAATAGAGTTTTGCGCGTTACAACGCCAATACGTTTGCTCCCTTTTTTCACGGCTATTGCTTCATGGTCGTAAAGGGCGTCCATTGCCTGCTGAACAGTGGCGGTTGAAGCTAACTCTTCAGTAGGTTCTACGTCTGGCTGTTCACTTTCTTTGACAAACATATCCAATGTCTCAAATAAAGCATTGCCTTGATTTCCAATAAATGTTTTTACAAATTCATTTTTAGGCTTTTGGATGAATTCCTCCGGGGTTCCAACTTGAACAATTTCCCCATCTTTCATGAGGCAGATACGATCTCCAAGCGTCATCGCTTCGCTCATATCGTGCGTAACAAACACAAATGTTTTTTTGATTTTTTCTTTTAAGCTAATAACATCTTGCTGAAGCTGTTCGCGGCTTAACGGATCGAGGGCACTAAAGGGTTCGTCCATTAAAATAACGGGGGGATCAGCTGCGAGGGCACGTGCTACACCTACACGTTGCTGCTGGCCACCTGAGAGCTCAGACGGCTTTCGGTTTCGATACTGCTTTGGGTCTAGTCCTACCAAGGTAAGCAGTTCATCAATGCGCGTTTTGATTTTGTTTTTCTTCCAATGCTTCATCTCGGGTACAATGGCTATATTTTCAGCGATGGTCATATGAGGAAAAAGAGCAATCTGCTGCAGAACATAACCAATGTTCCAGCGTAGCTCATGTATGTTGTGGTCCGATACGAGCTTATCTTTTATGTATAGTTCTCCTTCGGTAATATCATGAAGACGGTTAATCATTTTTAAGGTGGTTGTTTTCCCACACCCACTCGGACCAATTAAAACGAAAAACTCTCCTTCTTTAATTTCTAGATTAATATTTTTCACGGCGGTCGTACCGTCTGGATATTGCTTTGACACATTCTTAAACGTAATCAAATTATCGTTCACACTCCCTGTTGAAATTTAACCCCCCTAGTTTCGTGTACCCAATATTTAGAGACAATAAACATTCTTTTAAGAATATTTCTAAATATGATTCATAAGACACAGGGGAAAAGATACACATATTTTCTCAAAACCTCCTAATAAGGCTATCAAACTGTTAAAGTTTTCACAAGGAGGGAAAGAATAATTCGGAGAATAATTTTAAAGCCGACACAAATAAAAAACCTTCTTTCAACAAGAAAGAAGGTTTTTTAGTATGCTAGCGACAGGGATCGAACCTGCGACCTCTTGCTTACCATGCAAGTGCTCTACCTACTGAGCTACACCAGCGTCTTGGAAAATTATATCACGTTTAAATTCATTTAGGAAGCGCTTTTTTAAATTTTTTTATTGGTATATTCTCTAATTTACGTCTTCTGAAATTCGCACTTTTTACAAAGTTCCATATTTTATGTTAGAACTCCTTACATAAATTGTGTGAATTTTCTTTTTTTATATTACCCTTAGTAAAAGAGCTTACAAAAGAAGGGAAGAAAATAGATGGAACAACAATCAACCATGACCAAATCAAAAACGGCAACTCCCTACCCAAGAGACTGCACGTTCAGCCTGGAAGATTGGACGACGCTCGCTAAGTATTGGTACCCCGTCGCACGCTGCAGTGATGTAACAGAGAAACCAACGTCCGTAAAACTGCTAGATGTAAATCTAGTTCTATACCGTACCACACACAAAGTAGTGGCGGCTCGTGATTTATGCGTTCACCGAGGCACCCCTCTTAGCATGGGCTGGGTGGAAGATGATGAAATTGTCTGTCCTTACCACGGCTTCCGCTATGCAACGGACGGTGCATGCACGTCGATTCCAGCTCACCCTGATGCCAATATTTCTCCCCGCTTGTGTATGGCCGTCTATCCAGTTATTGAACGATTTGGATTAGTGTGGACTTCCCTGACAGGAGAACAAGATAACCTGCCTTACTTCGATGCGTGGGAGGACCCTGATTTTCAGCAAATTGTTTGTCCGAGCTTTGATATCATGGGTTCGGCCGGTCGTCAAATGGAAGGCTTTTTAGACGTAGCTCATTTTGCTTGGGTTCACACAGACACATTTGGTGATCGAAACAACGCCTTTGTGCCTAAATATAAAGTAAGCGATACAGAGTATGGGCTTCATGTAGAATATACGAGCACCGTGAGCAATTATTCCAAAGAACAGCAGCATTTAAATCCACCTGATTTTAAATGGCTTCGCGTCTTTGATGTTTATCCGCCGTTTACAGCTACGCTAAAAGTATACTTCCCAGAAGGCGCAGAGCTGTGGATTATGAATGCAGTCTCTCCTATTTCAGCCCGCGAAACACGTTTATTCGCACCAATCGCTCGAAACTTTGACAAAGATTCTCCCGTTGAAGGTGTGTATGACTTTAACCTTCGCGTCTTTGACGAAGACCGTGAAATGGTTGAAAACCAAAAGCCTGAAGACTTGCCTTTAGACCTGCAGATGGAAGCGCATATTATGGCTGATCAAACGTCCATCGGCTACCGGAAATTATTAAAGAAAATGGGCTTAAGCTTTAGATATACAAGCTAAAGAAATCCCCGCTGAAACAGCGGGGATTTCTTTTTTATTTAGCAAACTGCTCGCGTCCTGCTTTTTCCTTTATCACTTCATCTTCACTTGCCGGCGTGGCGCGTTTCATAAACAATGAAAGAATTAAAGCAACCACCACTAGTACTACTGAGACGGCAAACGCATCGTTAATTCCTTGTACCATTGCCTGCATCCCAATTTGTTCTTTCATTTGAGCTGCCCCGGCTGCCGTTGCATTCGCTGCTCCTGCTCCGCTCATTGCATCTTGAGCAAGCTCTTTTGCATGCGTAGCTGTACGATTTGACATCACCGTTACTAAAAGAGCCGAACCAATAGCTCCCGATACTTGTTGAAGCGTGTTATTCATCGCAGTACCATGTGGATTAAAGCGCTGCGGCAGCTGATTTAATCCGTTTGTCATAACCGGCATCATCACCATAGACATTCCGAACATGCGAAGCGTGTAAAGCGTAATGAGCGTTGTATATGTCGTATCAAGCTCTAAGTTACTGAAGAAATACGTCGTAACGGCTGTAATCGTCAGACCCGTTACAGCCAGTGCACGCGCTCCGAATTTATCAAATAATTTTCCGGTAATCGGAGACATCACACCCATGAGTAGCGCACCCGGAAGCATTAGTAATCCTGAGTGAAGCGGAGAAATGCCTCGTACTGTTTGAACATAAATTGGCATTAGCAGCATGGCTGAGAATAATGCCATTGTAATCACCATTGAAATCGTTGATGATAAAGCAAACATTGGATATTTAAAAATGCGGAATTCAAGCATAGGTGTTTTCAGCTTGAACTGACGCGTAATAAATAAAATCAGCGCCACGGCTCCTACGATAATGGTGCCGTATACTTCCACAGAATCCCAGCCTTTATCCCCTGCTGAGCTAAATCCGTATAGAAGTCCCCCAAATCCAATTGTAGATAACACAAGCGATAGGAAATCCAAATTGATTTCCACTTTTTCTTTTTTGTCTTTTAATAGGAAGAAAGCCCCTATTAATACAATTGCCGCGATTGGCGTAACAAGGTGGAACAGCATTCTCCACTCATAGTGTTCAATTAGCCACCCTGATAAGGTAGGGCC
>NZ_JBFULJ010000126.1:0-8088 GCF_056400385.1 Priestia sp. P5_B4 | reverse complement strand
TCTTTATATCGCGGCCAAAATGCAAATATGCATATGTGTGAAGCGATGCTTTCTGCCTTTGAAGCAACAAGAGATAAAAAATACTTAGACCGAGCGTATACGCTTGCAAAAGGCGTTACTCAGCAGCTTGCTGAACGATCTGGCGGCATGGTTTGGGAGCACTATGATACAGACTGGCAGCCAGATTGGGACTACAATAAAAACAATACAAAAGATGAATTTCGTCCGTACGGCTTTATACCAGGACATCAGTTTGAATGGAGCAAGCTGCTTTTATGGCTTGATCGGCACCGTTCGGAAAACTGGATGACAGAACGTGCAAAAGATTTGTTTGATAAGGGCTGGAACCTAGGCTGGGATGCTAAGTACGGAGGTCTTTACTTTGCGCTGTCGCCTCAAGAAGAGGTCATTGACCGGGACAAAAACTACTGGGTGATGGCTGAAGCCATTTCTGCGGCTTCACTGCTCGGGGTAAAAACCGGAGACAGCGGATATTGGAAAGCATACGATGCCCTGTTCTCCTACTGTCAGAAACACTTTATCGATCACACATATGGAGGCTGGTATCAGCTGTTAAATCAGCAAAACGAACGCTACAGCTCGAAAAAAAGCCCGGCTCCTAAAGCCGATTATCACCCTGTGGCAGCTTGCTATCAAACGCTGATAGCACTGAATTCTCTCTGAGAGAATGATCATAAAGAAACCGTTTTCTTCCAAATGCGTTTATTTCTTTTATTTAAGGGAATTTACTTACTAACAATCAATGTTTCTACATTTTAGAAAAAGCTCGACTATATATATGCAAGGAGTGAGGACGATGTATTTTTACGCGTTAGCACAAGGAACAGATTCTGGAGATCCAGTAACACTGCACCATGAGAAGCAATTTTCGAAAAAAGAATTTTTAGAAATGTTTAATGAAGCATTAGATGAGTTGGATACGCATCCATCTCCAAGCGCTGTCGGTGAATACCTTTGCCGTGCGTACGGATTTCAAGAAATTGAAATCGAGACGGGTGTTGTATGCTACTGCGCTCCTTTTAGAAAGCTAGACGACTCAGATATTATAGAAGACCGTACGTACATGGACGCCACGACCGGAACACTAAAATACAACTAATCAAAAAGAAAGGTTGGATGCGTGTGAAGACCGTACAGAACATTTATCGAACGAGTGAAGCTGTACCAGAATCGGGCGCTTACGTTTGTGCAGAAGGTGAAATTAAACTCTTTCAAAAAGATGATCTTTTTACACCTTGCCCGCACACACGTGAATCAACGACATGGAAGCCTGTAGATGACGCCTTTTCAACCGGAGAATTGGTTCCGCAAACCGGTCGCTATACCGACGAAAACGGCAATCAAGTAAAGCTAAAAGAAAACGATTTATTTCCAAGATGCCTTCGTTCAGGTGAGCCTACGACGTGGAGGCGAGGATAACAGACAACAAAGCAGCCGCTTATTAAGCGGCTGCTTTTATTAAAGCTTATTTAAAAAATGAATTCTTTTTTCTTCCTTTTAACAGATCGCCCGTCCACCCTTTCATTCGTAAATAGAGATAAATGGCCACGGTCGAAAGGACAATTAAAATGAGTGCATAGATATAGCCAAACTTCAAATCAAGCTCCGGCATCCCTTTAAAGTTCATTCCCCAAAGAGCTCCAAAAGCCGTTAAAGGCGTACTGATTGCTGTCAGCAGCGTTAAAGCTTTCATAATCTCATTTCCTCGATGAGTAGACACAACTTCTTCTAATTTAATTAACGCATCAAATTCTTTTTGATATTGTTCAATCAGCGTTAAGCCAATTTCAATTTTTTTACACATCCGCTGATATTCGACCGTTTGGTTAATTTTTTTATGAAACGCTTCTTCTATTCCCATGGTGACTTCTCGAACAGAACTGATTAAATTTGTCCATATAAGCAGGTCATACCGCGCTTTGTGAATTTCATCTAGCACGTCGATGTTATTATTATGGCGAACTTCCCACAGAAGCTCTCTGAAATGACTTTCAAACTGATCAAACCCATTTAAATGTTTTTTCATAATTTCGCCTAAAAGAATAAAAAAACTTTCCGCTGTGTTAGCAGACTGCTTCATGCGTTCAATCATTCGTTCATGATTGGTGTTCTCGAGGATTTTTAAATCGATTCCTGCCGTTATAATAAACTCCTCGGTAATATAAAAATGAAATGACTCGTAATCCCTTTGATCAAACGACTTCTTATGATAAATGAGTGAACCATAAATGAGCTCACTTTCTCCTATTACATCTACTTGAATATGATTAGAGTTTTTCTTTTGCAGCTGCTGGCAAAACCATTCATCTCGTGGATACTGATAGTCTTGGATGACATCAGCTATTCCGTCTGCTTCTTCTAAATCAAACTGATACCATTTCCACTGATCGTTCGTCACAGTATTCATACTTTCCCTCTTTCCCCTTTTATTAGAATTTTTCCCTATATACAATCATTTAAAACCTAACACACAAAATAAACATACATTTCATATACATCTTTATAAAAAAGGTGCTATAATAAATACGTTGCGCACCTGCGCGATGCTTTATCAGTTTGAGAGGAGAATAACAGTGAAGAAAGATATCGCTTTACGTTCTTATCTGCTAGAAAGTGCACCTAATATGACGGAAGAATGGTATGAATCTTTGGACAAAAAATCGTCTGAAGGCGTATATACCTCTAATGACCCTGACGTCATTCAACGCTTAAAAGCGCAAAACTATGAATTTCATTTATATATTAGCAACGTCTTTATAGAAGATGAAAAAAGTTTTTTTGAATCTCTTAACACGTGGCTAAATAAAGTTGCCAAAGACCAACAGCATCTCAGAACCCCCATTCAAAGTATTATTAAAGAATTTATGAACGTCCGCAAACAATACTGTGAGTATATTAGCCGGTTTGCAGAACTTCATGATGACATTACTCAGCAGCACCTCGATGTATGGAATGAAAAAGTAATAAGGGTATTTGATATTATTATTTTGAAATTCATCACAGAAGCGCAGGAATATGCCTCAAACCGCCTCCGCTCTCAGCAGGAAATGATTCATGAATTAAGTTCACCTGTTATTGTGATTAAAAAAGACGTTGCTCTTTTACCGTTAGTCGGCGATATTGATACAGCAAGAGCCAGAATGATCCTAGAAAGCACGTTAAAACAGTGTGCAGAAAAACAAATCGCTCATTTGTATATTGATTTGTCAGGAGTTGTGATGATCGATACAATGGTTGCGCACGAGCTGTTTCAGCTGATAAATGCGCTTGATTTAATCGGCGTTAAATCGATTTTATCGGGCATTCGTCCTGAATTAGCCACTACTGCGATGCAGCTTGGTTTAAATTTTGAGCATATACGAATTAAATCGAACCTTGCTCAGGCATTAGAAGATGATTCAAAAATTGTAATTGCTTCTAGCACTCATTAATATAGGGATACAAACAAAAAACAGCCCCGAAAGGCTGTTTTTTATTTTCTATGATGAATGTTTTCAGAACCTGATTCATCTTTCGTTTTCGTTTTATTTTTCTCTTCTTTTTGTTCAAGTCTTATATCTTCCAACGGCATAGGATCGACCGTTTCTTCTTCTTTGAAACGTTCAAATAACGTTTCGTCTTGATCTGTTACACGCTGTTCCGTTTCATCTCTTTTTTTTGGTGTATTTGAAATAGATCTTTTCTGGCGTTCTCCCATCTTTTCTCCTCCTCTACTATAGGTGAAGCAATTATGTGTTCATGAAATCTCCGCCGTTGACATGAAGCGTTTGACCCGTCATATAAGAYGAATCATTTGAAGCTAGCAGCACATAGCAGCCTACGTGCTCCACAGGATGCCCAGGTCTGCCCATCGGCGTATCTGTACCGAATTCTCCTACTTTATCACCTGAGAAAGTAGACGGGATAAGCGGTGTCCAGATCGGGCCCGGCGCTACAGCGTTAACGCGAATGCCATCTTTGACAAGCGCTTGCGCCATACTGCGCGTAAAGCCGTTAATTGCACCTTTTGTCGCTGTATAATCAATCAGCTGAGGATTTCCGCGGTAAGGATTAATTGACGTTGTATTAATAATCGCACTGCCTTTTCCTAAATAATCAAGCGCTTTTTTCGTAAAATAAAAGTATGAATAAAAGTTCGTTTTAAACGTTCGTTCAAGCTGTTCACTTGTAATTTCTTTAATGCTTTCTTTTGGATGCTGCTCTCCTGCATTGTTCACAAGGATATCAAGCTTTCCAAGCTCACTTACTGTTTTTTCTACCGCTTCGTTACAGAACGATTCGTCTCCTACGTCTCCTGCAATCAGCAAGCATCTTACACCTTCTTCTTCAATGCGGGCTTTTGTTTCCTCGGCGTCGCTATGTTCGTTTAAGTAAACGATGGCTACGTCCGCTCCTTCTTTCGCATAAGCAATGGATACAGCTCGTCCAATTCCGCTGTCTCCCCCGGTAACTAGCGCTACCTTTCCTTTTAATTTTCCTGTACCAATGTAATTGTCATCCTCATAAATAGGGAGAGGATTCATCTCACTTTCGATACCCGGCTGGCGGTCTTGCGTTTGTTGGGGCTGGCCTTGTGTTTGTTGATCTTGTAAATTCATTTTAATCTCCTCCTATTTTTGATGGAACTTTTTAGTATAGTCTAGGTTTAGCCTTCTGTTTTGAAGTTCAAACATCTTTTTTTAAAAATTTATGATGTTTCTATTCTCTTTTACTATCTTAGAAAATTCATAGAAAACAAGTTTAAAGTTGGAAACAAAGGCTACAGAATGAGTAGAAGATGTATTTCAGAAATACCTTTTATCAGGAGGTTTGGTTCGTGTATGAAACACATTCAAGTAGCAGAAAACCAAGAGGAGGCAGCCTGCGTGATCCGTTCTTTTTTAAAGAAAGGATTTACAAGCAAAGATATTTATCTGCTGGCCTACGATAAAGAATGGGCTCAGAATTTAACGGAGGCAACACATACAAAAAAGTACAGAATGGCAGAGCAAGGTATGTTTGAAACGGCGGTAAATAAACTTCTTTCAAGAGAAGATGAGCTTCTTTCAAAGATGGCTTCGCTCGGCTTATCCAATCAAGAAGCAAACCGCTATAAAGAAGAAATGAAACAAGGACATATCGTGGTTATTGGCGTACAGAGTCAATCAATTCCCTACTAAAATAGCGGAAACGTTTTTTATCAGCTTATAAGGGTATTTAGTAAAATAAACCATTGTCTATCAAGAAAGGAAGTTATAACGATGTTAAATTATTTGGGAATTCAGATAGGCTCTCTTTATTTTCCTACTAGTATTTTGCTTATCACGTTTCTTGTATTAATCGGCTTTTTTATTTATTTCCTCTCTAGAAGAAGAAAAAACCGTCATGAATCACGTGAGCGATCACGAGGAAAATAAAAGGGAATGCTAATTTAAAAGCCCTTCACGCAGAAGGGCTCTCTGTACTATAAAACAGGCAGATACTTTTCATAGCGAGGGTTTACATAAAAAGGAGGACGAGGTTCTAAAAGCGGCAGATCCATTATTAATACCGCTTCAATTTTGACGTATAAAGGCTATGAACAGTTAATTGACTATACGGCAACTAAAGGAGCCATTGTTGGCTTTACTCGTGCGCTTTCCAATAGCGTGATTAAAGACGGCATTCGCGTGAACGCCGGAGCGCCGGGACGCATTTGGACACCGCTCATTCCAGCAAGCTTTTCAGCTGATCAAGTAACGCAAGTGGACAATCCGATGGAGCGCCAAGGGCAGACGTTTGAACTTGCTCCAACCTACGTGTACCTCGCAAGCGACGACTCACGGTTTGTCACGGGGCAGACGCTGCATGTAAACGGCGGAGAGTGGGTTTCTTCTTAAAAATCTCAAWATAAAAAGCGTGAAGCCAAGCTCCACGCTTTTTCATTATTTACGGGATTCTTTTTGCAAAGGCGATTTTTCAATAGAACGCGTAAAGCGGTAAACATCAAGCTCCTGTCCTACCTCTGAAGGCAAATACCCAAACGTTGTGAAGCTGTCCACAGATTCCGGCTCAAGTGATAGAGACAATAAATTGTTTTGCGGCTGAGATGTTAAAAAGACGTAGCTTCCTTTTGGGAACGTCACCGTTTTTGACTTCACGATTGTTTGCACGTCTACATTTGGTTTGTTTTCGTAGGCTTCATTTTCAATGCGGCTGCTGACACTATACGCTTCTACTGAAAGAGCCGTTTCTTTCGTTAACTTGAAGCCTTTTACTCCTTGTCCCTGCAATTTCGCTGCTAACTCTTCATGTCCTGGCTTTAAAATATAAGCAGTCGGACGTTCGCGGACAAGCGTCGGCGTAGCTTTCTTTGCACTGTAGTACGTCACAGGAATGTCTTTAACAGACGCGCTTTCCACATCAACCATTTCTAACGTGGAGTTTGGTATTTTTTTATTTTCACTGTTCACAACAATTGGATCACGGTCATTTGCATTTTTTCCTTTTTTAACAAGCGCCGCTTTTTCTTTTGCAATCAGCGCTTTAATTTGTTTGGCATGAGCGGCTGTTTGCGTAATCAGCTTTTCTTGCGTAGCAATTTGGGCACTCACTCGCCGCGGAAAATCTTCTCGTCCAATACCGATTCCCCTGCTTTCGACTAAAAACGAAAACGATGGATACAAGCCTAGTGAGTTTCGGCCGATTCGCGGTTCAACTGAGCCTTCTTCCACTTCAAGCTGCCCTTGTTTATTCACTTGAGACGTATAGTATACTTCTCCTGAATATCCTTGCTTTTCAATGGCTGTAAGCGTGCTGTTCACAAACAGCTCATCAGACACGTCTCGAATGTTCTGCGGAATATTTAAGTTTCGACCGGACTGCAGTAAAATATCGTGATACTTCCACACGCCTTCTTTACCGATATTTTTAAATCCGCTGCTGTAAGGCGTATATTCATGAGCATCAATGACGACTTCCGGTGAAAAACGGTTAAATTCAGCTCGTACGCTCTGCACTTCCGGGCTTTCAAGCTTTATGTAGTCGCGGTTTCCATCTAAATTATTTGCTAGCTGACGCTTGAATGCATAAGATCCGTCTGGATTAATGCGCGGCACAATCACGATGTTCACTTTATTTAGCACATCTTTTCCAAAGTCTTCTGTCAAACGCGTCGCAACGGCGAGTACAGATTCACCGCTTGCCGGTTCATTACCATGAATCTGACTTTGAAGCCAAATCGTTGGTTTTTTGGACGTTTTTCCATCCGCAAATTTCTTTTCCTTTGAAAAGTATAGAGCCGGAATGTCTCGTCCTTGCTGTGACTTTCCGATAATCTTCAGCTTTACGTACGGACTTTTATGAGCAAGCTTTTGAACATAGCTTAGCATTTCTTCTTGAGTCGTAAATGCGTCTTGTCCTTTCAGAAATGCCGGCGTGGCTTCATTCACCTTTATTTCCGGATAAAGCGCTTTAATTTTTTCCGGCTGGCTATAGTCTTTTCCGTAATAAGGCATCTCAGCTTGTACCGCAAGCGGCGACAGCAATAATCCAATCGACAAAAGAGCCGGCACGGCCGTTCGTTTTACTGTTTTTTTCATTCATTTACTCCTCCCCATCCTCTTGGTTAGACATTTTAAATTTTTAAAATATTTAAAATGTTACATAAATAATTATACCGTTTAAGGAAATAACTTCAAGATAAGGGAACTGAACCTTTTTGACTATTTTAATGTAGGAGACGAGTGCGGTTTTATAACAAAGCGATTGGGGCATAGCAAAACCAACTCAATATGAAGACGACCAATCAGGCTTAATAATCTCGCTTTTCCTCCGCTGTTGATTTACGTGCAAGGCTTCGCTTTCCGCGGGGCGGCCGATGAGCCTCCTCGTCCCTTAAGCTCCTGCAGGGTCTCATCTGTCCCGCTTTTCCCGCAGGAGTCTTCGCCTTRCCCTCCAATCAACAGCTAGACGGAAACAAATGAAACCTACGTTCACCCTAAAAAAAAATGAACCCCTAATGGAACATGTTGATCAATGGTTCATTTTTCATTTCAGCTAAAATACGTTTGTTCCAGCCTCTTTTTTATGTATAAACTGCTATAAAAC
>NZ_JBFULJ010000125.1:0-8174 GCF_056400385.1 Priestia sp. P5_B4 | reverse complement strand
CTCTGGTTCTTCTTCATACTGTTTTAACGTAGCAACAAGAGACTGTGAAACTTTGATGAGCTTCTGATTAACTTCTTGCTGCTGTTTTAAATAGTCAAGTTCGTATTCTGTTTTTTCTAGATTTCTCATCGGTCCCCTTCCTTTCGTTAACTAGCTTTTATTTAAGAACGCAGTCTTTTATTATCGCATTTGGTTACTTCAACATTACCTTATTTTATTTTCGTGATTGCCGTATAACATTTTTTCATTCATTGGGTCAGCTGATTTTTCAGCAGGTGTCACTGTTTGTCCTAAAGCTGAATTGTGTTTATCATGCTCAACTGCGTCTACCATCAGCAAAACTTTTCCTTTTTTAAGATCAGATACATATGAGGAAGCTTCTGCAGCAGGTACACCATATTCGGTTAATTGATTTTCGATTCGATTAACATCTTGATCGATTTTTTCTTCAGACGGCGTAAAAGCATTTTTTATTTTCTCCATAAAGGATTGATGGTGCTTTGAGTGTTGATCTGTATCAACTGTTTGCACATCAATTCCTGCAGAATGCTCAATCGCTTCTGTATTTTCATGACGCAGACCACTGTTTGTCAAGACAGAAAGTGCACTGTCCGGATATCCCTGTGTTTTTAAATTTCGAATCGCTGTAATAACCGCTGCCTCTGAATCATACGTACCTACTACATTTTTTGTCATTTTCTATTCCTCCTAGGTATTATCATTTTTTAGCTTGTTATAGTATTAATACCCTTGGATTTTTTGGTAAAACTTTTTAATTTTATCTCTAACTCTCCTTACAAGGAGAAACCAATAAAATAACAGACCTGAATCTAAAAATTCAAGTCTGCTTCATGATATCAATGATTTGTATTATAAAATTGGTGACAGTAAGCGAGATACCGCTTCTTTAAATTTTATAAGAAGAGAACGCTCTTTATATCGTTCAAACGTTAATTTTGAACTGCATTGCACATCTTCAAGAAACAGGTTCTGCAACTTTTTGGCAATAGGCTGGTCATATACAACTGCATTCACTTCAAAATTAAGGCTGAAACTTCGTGGATCAATATTCGTCGTGCCTACAGAAGACACTTCATTATCTACTACAATCGTTTTAGCATGCAAAAAGCCTTTTTCATAGAGATAAATATGTGCACCATACGTCAGCAGTTCGCCTACGTGAGACCACGTAGCCCAATAAACAAAAGGATGATCGGGTTTGTTTGGAATCATAATATGAATCTCTACTCCAGATAATAAAGCAATTTTACAAGCATCCATAAAGCTTGCGTCTGGAATAAAGTAAGGCGTTTGAAGGTACACACTTTCTTTGGCCGACATAATCAATGAGATATACATGTTTTTCAGATGCTGAGTAGTCGAGTTTGGCCCGCTTACTACAATTTGTACAGGAACCGTTCCAGAATGAGTTTCTGTACGATGCAAAAATTGTTCCAGTTCAATTGGCTGCTTTGTTGCTTGATGCCAATCTAAAATGAATCTCCCTTGAATATCGTTCACTGACTCTCCTTTAATACGAAAATGAGTGTCTCTCCAATAACCCATTTTTGGATCTAACCCTAAATATTCATCTCCTACGTTAAATCCTCCTATGTATGCTACTTCACCATCAATAATACAAAGCTTTCGATGATTTCGATTGTTAATCCGAAAATTAATTAAGCGAAGAATTGAAGGGAAAAACGCCTGTGCTTCGCCGCCATATGAAATAAGCTCCTTAAAAAATGATGGCGTCATTTTTCTAGATCCTACTTCATCATAAAGAACGCGAACCTTTATGCCTTCTTTTGCTTTTTTTGTTAGCTCATCTCTTAATTTTTTCCCAAGATTATCTCGTTGAATAATATAATATTGAATATTAATTTCTTTTTTAGCATTTCGAATGTCCTCAAACAATGCATCAAATTTCTGATTACCATCACTAAAGATATCAATTTCATTGTCCGTGCGTACGAGTGACTTAGAAGAATTTAAATTAGTGAACAGCAATTTATTATGTTGAATCAATAAATCATTTCGATACTCATGGGTAGCTTTAAGTTCTTTTAATTGTTCATCTACTGAAGATCTTAAATATTCCCGCTCATCAGATGATAACTTATAAAAGTTCTTCTGTTTTAGCTGTCTTCCAAAGAATAGATATACAATAAAGCCGACAATCGGTATAAAAAATAAAATAAGAAGCCACGCCCATGTAGATCCTATATCTCTTCGTTCGATGAAAATAAGAATACCGGCTAATAAAACATTAATAGCTGTTACAACAGATACACTTAGTGTAAAGATATGGGCAAATTCCATCCTATTACTCCTTTCTTTCTACTGCATTGCTTTATTAACTCATTTCCGTTTTTAACGCTTTCATTCACTTTACTATACATAACACAGATCGCTTCCTTTTTCACCTTTAGGATTCAAATTTTTTTCTTTTTTGCTACACTAAAAATGTGAAATATTTCTTTTATGGTGTATTAAAAACAAGGGGGGAGATAATTTGTTTTTTTCGTTTATTTTTCTTAGCCTCATCAATGTATTTGTCAGTATTAGCCTGGGGTATACGGCTTATCAATTATTTAGAAAAGCATTTATTGGAGGTATTCTTACGTGTATCCTTGCTTGCAGCGCTCCTATCATGTTTGTATGGCCTTCCCTGTTTCTATCAACGGGCATATCACTTTTTCTCTACTTTCTCATTATTTACTCAAAAAAGCACATATCATCTAATATATAAATAAAAAACACGAAAATCTAAGATTTCCGTGTTTTTTATCTACAAGCTGTATACGTAATAATCTTGCACGTGATATGAATTGAAACCGCATGTTTCGTAGAGTTGCAAAGCGCGTTTGTTTTTCGCTTCAACCTCAAGAAATATATCATATCCTAGCCGAAACTGCTTTAAAACAACTTGTTTTAAAGCAGCTTTTCCTATTCCTGATTTTTGGTAAGAAGGTAAAATACCAAATCCATAAATCCATGCTTCGCTTTTATCATACGATACCCTTAACTTTCCAACCGCTTGACTATTGTACTCTACGATAAAATGAATTTGCTGTTCTTCCGTTTTCGTTTGTTCATAATAAGCAGCTGCTTCTGTTAAAGACATACCAAAGCATTCCACATCGACTTGCATTTCCATTTTCATATCTGTATCTGATTGGGAAGAGCGAAGTGTAACAAAGGGATTATCATCTTCCAATTCTTTTTCTGCCCACTTCATTTGATATTCTGAAAAAGTAAATGAACATGGAATTTGCTTTAAGAACTCCCTGCCTGAAACCGAATCGCCAGGAGCATTTAATAAAATCTCTGTATACCCACGCTTCTTACATATATGTAAAGCTTGAGAAAACAGCTTTGAAAAAATCCTTTTTCGGCGATAGCTAGGAGCGACCATTCCGCATATTTCTACTGTATTCCCAAACCCATAAAGACCAATAAACCCAACAAGCTGATTATCTTCATAATGAAAAAAATCGTTAACTTCATTTTGTTTTCGACTTCGTAACATATCAAAATTCAGCTTCAGCTCTATGTGCTCTTCTTGTTCGCAAATAGACTGTAGCTTTTGTATATCTTCTAACACATGTTGTTCTAACATAAAACGCCCCCTGCATTCTTCTTTTTATTATAAGTTCGGCTTTATTTAACTTTTTCCTTTCATCTTTAGCGCAATAGTCGAATAATTATAGGGTAAAAGCAAGATCAAAAAGCATATAGAGTAATCAAACTAAACAGGCGGGGGGCTTATGAAAAAGACCATTTTAATAAGTTTTATGGCACTAGTTGCTTTAACCATTATTTATTGCCTGCAGAAAGAATTCATTTTCGCTTTAGCTTTGTGGAGCATTTATGGAACAGTATTATCTGTTTTTGTATATTTTTCTTTTTACAAATCAACGGAAGATCGCGAGGAGGAGTAGCAATAAAGCTATTAAAAGGTCGGTGAAATAAACTTTTTTACAGACCTTTTATAAATTTACAACTGGGATATATGTTGGTAACAACTTAGAAACAAGTAACCCTTATTCTTAGTGTTATAGAAAAGTTATTACCTATTTCACTAAGGAGTTGGATATTTGTATGAAGACAATTACAAAATCTATATCGGTTTTAGCATTAGCAGCGGGCTTTACTTTTTCATCTCTATCTGGAACACTGCCATTCACTCACGAGCAAACAGCAAGTGCAGCAGAAAAAATAAACGCACCGTTCAGCGTATATGAAGTGACCGCAAACATACTCAATATACGTGCAAAACCTAGCACTCAGGGAAAGATTCTTGATACATTAAGAAAAAAAGATCAAATCGAAGTAGTCAAGTTTGTAAATGCAGACTGGGCCGCCATTAAAATAATTGGCGGCACCGGATATATCAGTACTTCCTATTTAATGAAAGTCCCTACTACTGTTCATACAGCTGCTAACCTTAATTTACGCACAGGGCCTAGCACAAGCAACAAAGTTGTAACAACTATTCCTAAAGGAAAAAGCGTCAGCTTCTTAGCTTGGGGCTACTCAAAAGATAACAAGCTTTCATTTGATTGGGCTTTTGTAGAATACAACGGCTTTAAAGGATATGTAAGCACTGCGTACTTACAGTTACCTACTTATAGATAAAAATAGATAACTCCCTTGAATTATTTCAAGGGAGTTTATTTATGGACACCTGATTAATAGTGCCCTGCCCATGAAGCACCGATGATAATTAGTAAAATAAATAGCACAACGATTAGCGCAAAGCTACTTCCGTGACTTGATCCGTATCCGTACCCATAACCATAACCTCCGTAAAAACTCATTTTCTTTCACCTCCCTTTTTTGTAGAATATGTGAAGGGAAATGAAAACGAACATGAGTATTCTTTATCACAAAATTCATTATAATTTATAAACGTTAACTCTTTTACTAGTAAGGCATAGGATATATCATCCCGTGCTTCATCTCTACATCTTTCCCTCGTTCCCCTTTTTAAAGTAAGGGTATATTCCAGCAATACAAAAAAAGAAGAGTTTATATAACTCTTCTTTTTTATTGAACCAGATTATCAACTTGCATGTAGTCATTATAATATTCTTCTAACGTAATTCCTTTCTTAGACACCTTAGAGGCGAGTTCTTTTCCGACAAATCGTATATGCCACGGCTCATATTTATAACCTGTAATCTGCTGCTTTCCTTCTGGATAGCGAACAATATATCCGTATTTATATGAATTTGCTTCAATCCATTTGGCTTCAGGAGTATCTTTAAAACAATCTTGAGCTGCACACTTACCGGTGCTGCTTGATACATCTATACTTAAACCAGTTTGATGTTCACTGCTGCCTGGATGAGCACTGTAATGATTAGCTGCCGCTTCTCCATCTTGTTTTATATACGCTTGATAAAGAGATTCTTGACGACTTTGAGAACGATAGGCAGAAACACCGGCTAGGTAAATTCCTTCTCGTTCAGCAGCTGAAAACATCCTTTCTAATGCTTTTGCTGCTTCTGTACGCATTTGGCGCTTTTCGATTTTTTCTTTAAATACAAACCGAACGTCTGGGTATACAAGGTCAGTGGGTTCATAGTGATCAGGAAGAAGATTTTGCTTGTTTACTAACACAGCAATGGATTCTGGGTTCCCTACAATTTCTATACTATTCTGCTTCTGTTTAGAAGAAGATAAAGGATTATGATCAGACGTATTCAAATGATCATCGTGCTGAAATAATCCTTGATAGCCTAGATACGAGAATCCTGCGATAACACCCAGCACTATCAGTAAAGCCATTTTTTTATAAAGTTTCATATTTCTATACTCCTGACATATTTTCAGCTTTTTAGGACACTCAAACATTGTATACAAATCAAGAAATAATTACTAATATAACAAACTAATTCCTACTATAAATTTTAGTATGCCCGGACCTAATTTTTTCAAACGTTCATTTTAAGCATAAAAAAAGAGATGTCTCCTAAAAGACATCTCTCTTTACTTCTATTCTATAAGACTAGTATTAGTCGATAACTGTAATTTTAACTGATCTTCTGCCCCAGTCTTGTGCAGCACTATCTGAAGAAACGAATACATCAATTCGATTTCCTTTAATTGCGCCACCTGTATCTGCTGCTACAGCTTGACCATAACCTTCAACGTATACTTTTGAACCTAATGGAATAACGCTAGGATCAACCGCAATTACTCGTTGATTTGGATTTGATTTTAAATTTACTCCAGTAGCTGTTGTACCACTGCATCCAGCACAGTTAGCTGTATAAGCTGTTGCTTCAACAGTCATAGACTTGCCGCTAGCTTGCTGTTGAGACTGCTGTTGCTGCTGTTGAGCTGCTTGTTGCTGAGCTGCTTGTTCTTTTTGTGCTTGCTCTTGTGCTGCCTGTGCTTGTGCTGCTGCTTGAGCTTGCTCTTGTTCTTTTTGTGCCTGCTCTTGTGCTGCCTGTGCTTGTGCTGCTGCTTGAGCTTGCTCTTGTGCTGCCTGTGCTTGTGCTGCTRCTTGAGCTTGCTCTTGTTCTTTTTGTGCTTGCTCTTGTGCTGCCTGTGCTTGTGCTGCTTGAGCTTGCTCTTGTTCTTTTTGTGCTTGCTCTTGTGCTGCCTGTGCTTGTGCTGCTTGAGCTTGCTCTTGTTCTTTTTGTGCTTGTTCTTGTACTGCCTGTGCTTGTGCTGCTTGAGCTTGCTCTTGTTCTTTTTGTGCTTGTTCTTGTGCTGCCTGTGCTTGTGCTGCTTGAGCTTGCTCTTGTTCTTTTTGTGCTTGCTCTTGTGCTACCTGTGCTTGTGCTTGCTCTTGTTCTTTTTGCGTTTGTTCTTGTGCTGCTTGTTCTTGCTGAGCTTGTGCCGTTTGAGACTGCTGCGCTTGTGGAGCTGCCTTTGCTACTGGCGCACTAGCTGTTTGAGATTGAGCTGCTTGTGCCGTTTTAATTTTAAATTGTTCTCCAGGGAAAACTAAGTCTGATGTTAAACCGTTCCATTCTTTAATTTCTTCTACTGTTACGCCATAATGTTGACCGATTGACCACAAAGTGTCACCACGTTTTACAGTATGTACGATTTCTTTTATGCTAGATAAGTTTAGTGTCTGATTTGGATAAATTAGTGTTGATGTTAAGTTATTWGCATCTTTTAGCTCGTCTACGCTCACRYTATGMTTTTGAGCGAYTTTCCATAAMGTRTCACCTTTTTGCACTTCATACGTTCCGCTTGTAGAGGCAGATGCTGCACCTACAAATCCTGCTGAAAGAATTGCCGTTGTCCCTAGAGTAAATACAAATTTCTTCATTTTCCGAATACCTCCTTATTTACTCAATGACTGAATGATACCACCTGTTCATTTCACTTCCATTACAGGAATATTTTACTTTTATTACGGATTTAATTAATTTTAAACATTTTCTTGTAATATTTCTGACAATTCATTTTTGAATAATGATTAAATTTCATCAAAATCATGTCAAAATTTGAAGAAAACTCTATAAAAAGTTGGAGTTGTATTCGGTGATAAAAGTAACTTATCAGCAAAAAAAACCTTCTAAAAGCAGTTAGCTTTTAGAAGGTTTTTTTACTGATATGAAACAGTTAAAGTTGGAGCATATGCAGGATTGTCGCCCCCATAAATTTCAACTACGTCACTTAAAAAGTCCGCTGGACCTGAGCTTGACAAGCGAAACTGAGTTTTGCCGGTCCTATTCATATATCCCCAAAGCGAGGAAGGAAGTTGAATAGTTGTATATCCATTATTGAGTGAAGGCACTGATATTTGGAAGCCTCCTGAAATAGATGGTGAAGCCTGATAATCTATTTGTTCTAAAGCACTGCTAGTTCCAAATACACCGCTTTTAATATCGCCTTTCAAAGATGAAATATTACCAGTTGAAGATTTGCGATAAATTTTTAAAGATACATCCGTAATGATTGCATCATCAGGTAAAGAACCTGTGTCAAAAGATAAAATGGTTCGATATGTGTCGGTATTGTACATTCCTTTATCCCCAATTTTATGAATAGAACTACTCATACCGTCAGCTGATAAGTTTCCGATAAATCCATCTTCAGCAGCAAGTGAAGAAAATACTGAAGATTTCTCTGAAGTTCCAGAAATTTGATAAACTTCCGTCTTTACTTCCTCTTGGTTACCCGCTGCGTCTACACTAAAAAAC